>CAXRCQ010000118.1:0-20151 GCA_964228845.1 Blastomonas sp. | reverse complement strand
ATCATCCGCCGCAGCGCGGGCACGAAGCCGATCGCGAGAAAGGGCAGCGCAAGGCCGAGGCCCAGCCCGGCACAGACCAGCAGCGCGGCGGGCACGGGCAGGATCAGCGCGGTGCCCATAGCGGCGGCCATGACCGGCGCGGTGCAGGGCGTCGCGACAAAAGCGGCGAGCGCGCCGGTCCAGAACGATCCGGCCGCGCCCTGCTTTTGCGTCAGGCTGCCGCCGGCTGAAATGGTCGTGAATTCGAACAGCCCAGCCAGGTTGAACGCTATCGCGGTGACCAGCAGCAACAGGCCCAGGATGATGCGCGGATCCTGCAGCTGGAAGGCCCAGCCGATCTGCTCCCCGCCTGCGCGCAAGCCAAGCAGCAGCCCGCCCAGCCCCAGGCACACCAGCACGATGCCCGCAGTATAGGCGATCGCATCGCGCCGTGCTGCGCGCTCGTCGCCGCCCGTCTTGGCCAGGCCGATCGCCTTGAGGCTGAGGATCGGAAAGACGCAGGGCATGATGTTGAGCAGCAGCCCGCCGAGCATCGCGCCGCCCAGTGCGGTGGCGAGCAGCGCCAGCATGTCGCCCTCGGCCGCTGTGGCACCGGCTGCGCTGTCGATCCGCGTGCCGCCGGGGGCAACCTTGCCGGGCTTCGCCACCAGATCGAGCCCCATATGCTCGCCGATGCGCAGCACGCCGCCGATTTCCGCGGCATCGGTGCCCGAGACCTCGGTCTCGACGATCAGCCGGTCGCCATCGCGGAAAAAGGCCTGCGGCGCGCTGTAGCGGAGCGCCTTGTCGGTGCGCGCGAAGAAATGCGGGGCATCGATCGCGCCGGCGGCGGGAAAGGGGAAGGCGATGCGCAGGATCTTGCCGTCGCGCGCAAAGGTCGCCTCGGAGCCGAGCGGCGCGGGCAGCCGCTGCCGCCACGCATCGAAGCGCGCGCGCGCGGCCTTGTCGATACCGCCCTGGCCCACGGTCAGCCGGGTGGTCAGCGTCGCGCTTTCGGGCACGCAGATTTCGTCGGTGCAGGCCAGCCAGTCGGCCTTGACGCTGATCGGAAGCACCGTGCCGGGGGCGAGCGCGGGATCGAGCTTCAGCGCGACCAGCGGCGCATAGGGGCCTTCATAGACATGGTTCATCAGCCCTGCGATGATCAGCGTCTGCGGCACGGGGTAACGCAGCGGGCCGACGGAAACGCCTTTGGGCAGCGTCCATTCGAGCGTCATGCCGAGCCCGGCATCGCCCGGATTTTCCCAATATCCGTGCCAGCCCTTTTTGGGCGTCATCGCAAAGGCAAGATCGACGGTGCTGCCGGGCGCAGGATCGGCGCTTTCGACGACCAGCGATGCGGCGATATTGTTCGGCCCGCGCTGGAGCGGCTGCGCGCTGGCGGGCAGGGCGAGCCCCAGCAGAATGACACCCAGAAGGGTCCGTAAAACAGCCAACATCATCGCCGCCATGTAGAAGCTTTGCGGGCCAAAACCAATGGCCGTTCGGCGAGCGTTTCGCTTGGCAGGGCCGTGGGGTTACCGCTGGTCGTATGCGCTCAGGCCCTTGCCCAGCCGGTTCTCGCCGAGCGGGATGCGGTCGCGGCTCCAGTTGGCGAGGAACCAGGTGGCGCGCTCGACGCCGGGGGCCAGGCTGGCGTCATTGCCGTAGACCTGCAGCCCAGCCGAGCTGTACGAGCGGCCCTCTGCCGCCACCGCGATAAAGGCAGACCAGTTTTCCTTGTTCTGCCCCTGCACGAAGATGTTGCGGGTGATCTCGCCGCTCGCGCCGCCGGGCAGGTCGATCATGTAGTTGCTGCCATTGCCCTGGCTGTCGTCGAAGCTCGAATCGGTGATCGAGACGCGCCCGGCGCGGCTCTTCACATAATGGCCGCCCTGGCCCTTTTCGAAGCGCGAGCGGGTGACGGTCAGCGATCCGTAATCGCCGATATAGATGGAATGCGCGCAGTCCGATGCGCACAGGCCGAGCCCGGAAAAGCTCGACTTGTCGATGACGATCCGTCCGCTGCGGTCCTCGCCGGTCAATATGCCCTGCTGGCTGTTGCGGAACAGGCTGTTGAAGACGGTCAGGTCGCCGCGCTCCAGCCGGATGCCCGCGCCATTTTCGTCGCGCACCGCGATGTTCTGGAAAATCAGCCCCTCGACGCGCGCGCTGCGGCCGCGCAGCACCAGTGTGGCCTTGTCTTCGCACACGCCCCCGTCGAGAATCGCGGTACCAGGCGTGACGGCGCGATAGGTGATGTTGCCCGCCTCCTGCACCGCGCAGTCGCGCCAGATGCCGGGCTGGACCTCGATCGTGCCCGTGCCGCCGCCGATCCTGTTCACCGCATCGGAGAGCGATTTGTAGCTCTTGCCGGTCTCGACAATGCGATAGGGCATGGGCCGCTGCTGCGCGAACAGGGGAAGCGCGCTGACCAGCGCCAGCGTTGCGACAAGGAGGATGCGAAGAACCGTCATGCGCGTCAGGATAGCATGGCGGCGGGAAAATGCCTGAAATTAGAGGGTTAACATGGACCCCGTCCCGTCACGGCACAGGGGCGGGCTCATCGGTTACCGGCGGCGATCGGTGCTTGCGGCCATAGACTAGGTCGAACAGCGGCGAGGCCATGAAGGTTGTCACGATCGCCATGATGACCAGCATCGAGAACAGCGCCGGGCCGATAATGCCGCGTTGCAGGCCGATGTTGATGATGATGAGCTCCATCAGGCCGCGCGCATTCATCAGCGCGCCAACGGCCATGGCGGTGGCATTGTCCTGGCCCGTGATGCGCGCGGCGGCATAGCAGGCAACGCCCTTGGCGAGGATCGAGGCGGTGAGAATTCCCGTGGCGATCGCGAGCAGCTCGGCATTGTTGACCACGGTCAGCTGGGTGTTGAGCCCCGAATAGGCGAAGAACATCGGGATCAGCAGCACCATGATGACCGGCTCGAGCTGCCGCTGGATCTCGTTCGACAGCAGCCCGCGCGGCATGCAGATGCCCAGCACGAAGCCGCCGAACACCGCATGGATGCCGATATAGTCCATCGCAAAGGCGCACAGCATGAACAAGACCAGCACGGCGGCGAGCATCGAATGGGTGAGATGGCCGTTGCGCTCGGCAATGCGTCCCAGCGGCGCGAGCAGCTTGCGCCCGAAGATCAGCATAAACCCGGCGAAGCTCGCCCCACCGATGATCGCCTTGATGGCCACCCCCGGCCCGTCGCCAAAGCTCGCCAGCACCATTGCCATCACCGTCCAGGCGGCGGCATCGTCGATCGCGCCAGCCGAAAGCGTCAGGCTTCCCAGCTTCGTATCGGTCAGCCCGCGTTCGTGGATGATGCGCGCGAGCATCGGAAAGGCGGTGATCGCGATGCACGCGCCCAGGAACAGGGTCGCCTGGAACTGGTTCACGTCGCTGGCGAACAGGCCGGGCACGCGTTGCAGCATCGGTGCCAGCATCACCGCAATCAGGAAGGGTGCCGCCATGCCGGTAAAGGATACCGCCGCCGCGCTGCCCAATTGCGATCGGAAATGGTCTGATCGAAAGCCGAGGCCAACCAGGAACATGTACAGCCCGACACCGAGCTGCGCGCACACGAACAGCACGTTCTTGGTCTCGGGCGGAAAGATCGCGGCCTGCAGATCGGGCAGGAAAAAGCCGAACAGCGACGGGCCCAGCAGCACGCCGGCCATCATCTCGCCCACCACCTGGGGCTGGCCGAGCCAACGGCGCGCGGCATAACCGACCAGGCGGCAGGTGGCGATGATCAGCGCCAGCTGCACGAAGCAATAGGCGCTGAGTTCCGATGGTGTCACGCGCGTCTGGCCCCCGAGGGCGGATTTCGCAGCGCCCCCTCACGCCGCGATGTTGCGGCATAAGGGGGCAGAGTCAATCGCGGACGATCAGTCCAGATTGGGACGCAGCCAGCGCCGCGCGGTGTCGAGATCGACCCCGCGCCGCTCGGCATAGTCAACAAGCTGATCCTCGCCGATTCGCGCGACGCCGAAATAACTGCTTTCCGGGTGCCCGAAATAGAAGCCGCTGACCGCCGCGGTCGGCAGCATGGCAAAGCTCTCGGTCAGCGTGATGCCGGTGGCATCGGTGGCCTTGAGCAGGTCGAACAATACCGGCTTCTGGCTGTGATCGGGACAGGCGGGATAGCCCGGCGCGGGGCGGATGCCGCGATACTGTTCCTTGATCAGCGCCTCGTTGGTCAACTGCTCGCCTGCGGCATAGCCCCACAGGGTGGTGCGGACATGCTGGTGCAGCCGCTCGGCAAAGGCCTCGGCCAGGCGGTCGGCGAGCGCTTTCAGCAGGATGTCGTTATAATCGTCATGCGCCGCCTTGAAGCGCTCGAGATGTTCCTCGATGCCATGGCCTGCGGTGACGGCAAAGCCGCCGATCCAGTCGCCCGCCGGGTCGATGAAATCAGCGAGGCACATGTTCGCGCGGCCCTCGCGCTTGGCGATCTGCTGGCGCAGGAAGGGCATGCGGATTTCCTCGCCGTCGGCGTGGATGAACACGTCGTCGCCATCGCGCTGGCACGGCCACAGCCCGACCACGCCCTTCGCCGTCAGCCACTTTTCCTCGATGATCCGGTCGAGCATCGCATTGGCATCGGCGAACAGCGAGGTCGCGCTCTCACCGACGATCTCGTCCTCGAGGATCGCGGGGAAATTGCCCGCGAGCTCCCAGGCGCGGAAGAAGGGAGTCCAGTCGATGCACTCGCGCAGGTCTGCAAGATCCCAGTCCTCGAAGACGTGGACGCCGGGCTGCGCCGGGGCAGGCGGTTTCTGGTTCATGTCGGCGACGAACGCATTGGCGCGCGCGACATCGATCGGCGACAGGTCGTTCTGCCCCTTGTTCGACCGCGCGAGGCGCACGGCCTCATATTCCTCTGCCACCTTGGCGATGAACGGTTCGGCCAGCGTGCTACTGACCAGATTCGATGCGACACCGACCGCGCGGCTGGCATCGAGCACGTGCACCACCGGGCCCTCGTACGCCGGAGCGATGCGCAGCGCCGTGTGCACCTTGGATGTCGTCGCGCCGCCGATCAGCAGCGGAATGTTCATCCCCGCCTTCTGCATTTCCTCGGCCACGGTCACCATCTCGTCGAGCGAGGGGGTGATGAGGCCGGAAAGGCCGATAATGTCCGCCTGGTTGTCGTTCGCGGCCTTGAGGATGTCGTGCCAGGGCACCATGACGCCCAGGTCCACGACCTCATAACCGTTGCACTGCAGCACCACGCCGACGATGTTCTTGCCGATGTCATGCACATCGCCCTTCACCGTCGCCATGATGATCCGGCCCTTGCCCTTGGCATTGGGGTCCTTCTCCGCCTCGATATAGGGGAAGAGGTGCGCGACCGCCTTTTTCATCACGCGCGCCGATTTCACCACCTGCGGCAGGAACATCTTGCCTTCGCCGAACAGGTCGCCGACCACGTTCATGCCGTCCATCAGCGGGCCTTCGATCACCTCGATCGGGCGCGCGGCGGCGAGCCGGGCTTCCTCGGTATCCTCGACGATATGCGCATCGATGCCCTTGACCAGCGCATGTTCCAGCCGCTTGACCACCGGCCAGCTGCGCCACTCGGCGGCTTCCTTCTCGGCCTTCTCGTCCTTGCCGCGGAAGGTCTCGGCGAGCGTGATGAGCTTTTCGGTCGCGTCCTCGGTGCGGTCCCAGATCACGTCCTCGCACGCTTCGCGCAGCACGGGGTCGATATCGTCATAGATGTCGAGCTGGCCGGCATTGACGATGCCCATGTCCATGCCCGCCTTGATCGCGTGATAGAGGAACACGCTGTGCATCGCGCGGCGCACCGGCTCGTTGCCGCGGAAGCTGAACGACAGGTTGGAGACGCCGCCCGAGATGTGCACGTGCGGGCAGCGCGCCTTGATCTCGCGGCACGCCTCGATAAAGTCGATGGCATAGCGGCGATGCTCGTCGATGCCGGTCGCGACCGCGAAGATATTGGGGTCGAAGATGATGTCCTCGGGCGGGAAGCCGATGCCGGTGAGCAGCTTGTAGGCGCGCTCGCAGATCTCGACCTTGCGCTCCTTGGTATCGGCCTGGCCGATCTCGTCGAACGCCATGACCACGACGGCTGCACCGTAATCCATGCAGATGCGCGCGTGCTTGAGGAACTCCTCCTCGCCTTCCTTCATGCTGATCGAATTGACGATCGGCTTGCCCGAGACGCATTTGAGCCCCGCCTCGATCACCGACCATTTGGACGAATCGATCATGAACGGCACGCGCGCGATATCGGGCTCGGCAGCGATCAGCTTCAGGTAGCGCGTCATCGCGGCATGCGCGTCGAGCAGGCCTTCGTCCATGTTGATGTCGATGATCTGCGCGCCGCTTTCGACCTGCTGGCGCGCGACATCGACCGCCTCTTCATAGCGATCCTCCATGATCAGCTTCTTGAACCTGGCCGATCCGGTAACGTTGGTGCGCTCACCGATATTGACGAACTGGGCAGTGGACTGGGTCATTTTTTCTCTCAAAATCCTCCCCCTGCGGGGGAGGGGGACCATGCGCAGCATGGTGGAGGGGTGTCGTGCTCTCGAAGGGGGGACACCCCTCCGTCTCGCCTGCGGCGATCCACCTCCACTTGCAGGGGAGGATTGATCGTCAAGCCGCCATCGTGAAAGGCTCCAGGCCCGACAGGCGCGTCTGGACCGGCAGGGTCGGGATGGCACGGGGCGGGGCGCTGGCGACGGCGCGGGCGATCGCACCGATATGGCCGGGCGTGGTGCCGCAGCAGCCGCCGACGATGTTGATGAGGCCATCCTCCAGCCATTGGCCGATCAGGCTCGCGGTATGTTCGGGCAGCTCGTCATACTGGCCAAGGTCATTGGGCAGGCCGGCATTGGGATAGGCCATGATCAGCGTATCGGCCTGGCGCGCCAAGGCGGCGAGATGCGGGCGCAGCAGGTCCGCGCCGAACGAGCAGTTGAGCCCGACGGTGAGCGGCTTGATATGCCGCACCGCATGCCAGAACGCCTCGACGGTATGGCCCGAGAGGTTGCGCCCGGCCATGTCGGTGATGGTCATGCTGAGCATGATCGGCACCTCGCGGCCCGCAGCTTCCGCTGCATCGCGCGCCGCCATCGCCGCAGCCTTGGCATTGAGCGTGTCGAAGATCGTCTCGATCAGGATGAAATCGACCCCGCCCTCGACCAGCGCATCGCACTGCTCGCGATAGACGTCGCGCATCGTGTCGAAATCGACCTCGCGAAAGCCCGGATCGTTGACATCGGGCGAGAGCGACAGCGTCTTGTTGGTCGGACCGATCGCACCCGCGACGAAGCGCGGCTTGCCGTCGCGCGCTTCGGCGGCATCGGCTTCCTCGCGCGCGACGCGAGCGGATTCGATGTTGATCTCGCGCACCAGATGCTCGGCACCGTAATCGGCCTGGCTGATGCGGTTGGCGCTGAAGGTGTTGGTCTCGATAATGTCCGACCCGGCGTCCAGATAGGCGCGGTGGATGCCCGCAATGACCGACGGGCAGGTCAGCGCGAGAATGTCGTTATTGCCCTTCTGGTCGTGCGTGAATTCGCGTCCGCCGCGAAAATCGGCCTCTTCCAGCCGGTGCGCCTGGATCTGCGTGCCATAGCCGCCGTCGAGCATCATGATGCGCGTCGCGGCGATCGACTTGAGTTTCTCGGCAGGGCTCACGCGGCATTCTCCTGAAGCACCGGGGCGGCGGCGACCTTGGGGGCACGAAGGCCCAGCAGGTGGCAGATCGCGAAGCTCAGCTCGGCGCGGTTGAGGGTGTAGAAGTGGAAGTGGCGCACGCCGCCCGAATAGAGACGGCGGCACATTTCGGCCGCGACGGTTGCGGCAACCAGCTGACGCGTGGTCGGATGATCGTCCAGTCCCTCGAACAGGTCGTTCATCCATTGCGGGATCTCGGTACCGCAGGACCCGGCAATCTTGCGCGTGGTGGCGACATTGCTCACCGGCAATATGCCCGGCAGGATCGGCGCGGTGATCCCGGCCCTGGTATAGGCGTCGCGGAAGCGGAAGAACGCTTCGGGCGAGAAGAAGAACTGGGTGATCGCCTGGTCGGCCCCGGCATCGAGCTTGCGCTTGAGATTGTCGATATCGCTTTCGGCGCAATCGGCATCGGGATGCGTTTCGGGATAGGCCGCGACCGAGATCTCGAACGGCGCGACCTGCTTGAGACCCTTCACGAGATCTGCGGCATTGGCATAGCCCTGGGGGTGCGCAACGAACTTCTCGCCCATGCGCGGCGGGTCACCGCGCAGCGCGACGATATGACGCACGCCGGCATCCCAGTAGCTCTGCGCGATCGCGTCGATCTCGTCGCGACTGGCATCGACACAGGTCAGGTGTGCCGCAGCGGGAATTGCGGTCTCGGCGGCAATGCGCGCCACGGTGGCATGCGTGCGCTCGCGGGTCGATCCGCCCGCGCCATAGGTGACCGAAACGAATTTGGGGCTAAGCGGTGCGAGCGTGGTCAGCGTGTCCCACAAGGTCGCTTCCATCTTCTCGGTCTTGGGCGGGAAGAATTCGAAGCTCACCTCGACATCGCCTGCCAGCCCCGCGAACAGCGGCGAGCCCAGCGCTTCGCGCGCTTCGGCCAATTGTTTGAGAGAGAGGGTCATGCGGCAGCCTTTCTGGGCGTTTCCTGTGTTTGAATTCGGGTGTGGTTGCGGGCCAGCTCGCCATGATGCTGGCCGAGCCAGATCTTCACGGTGAGTGTTCCGCCGGAAAGGCTCCGCGTATCGGACAGCGTGAACCCGGCATGGGCTAGCAGCGCGGCCATGGCCTCGTCGCTGAAGCCCAGGCGTGCATGGGCATCGCGCTCGCGCAGTTCCTCGAGCGCGTGCGCAGCAAAATCGACGATCGCGATTCGCGCACCGGGCGCAGCCACGCGGCCCGCCTCGTCGAGCACCGCCTGGGGGTTTTGCGCATAATGCAGCACCTGATGCAGCAGGATGGTGTCTGCAGCGTCATCGGCAAGCGGCAGGGTGTAGAAATCACCCTGGACGAGATCGACCGAGCCGGTCTGCATGTGCTGCAGCTTGGCACGCGCCAGCCGCAGCATTTCCGGGCTGCGGTCGAGCGCGGTGCTGTGATCGGCAGCCGGACCGAACAGTTCGATCATACGGCCCGTGCCGGTGCCGATGTCGAGCAGATGGCCGAGCGGGCGATCGCCGATCATCGCAGCCAGCGCGGACTCGACTTCGGCCTCGGGCAGGTAGAGCGAGCGGATGGCATCCCATTCGCCGGCATGCTGCGCAAAGAAATCCGCCGCGCGCTGATCGCGCACCGACCGGATGGCATCGAGCTGCGCGCGGTCTGCCAGATGCTGCTGCGTCAGCGCCGGGCCGACCGCATCGTCGCGACGGAGGAAAGCATCAAGCAGCCGGGCCGCTTCATGATCCCGGCGGGGCAGGGCGGGGCGCAGGAACACCCAGCTGCCCTCCTTGTGCCTTTCGGCAAGCCCGGCCTCGGCCAGGATGCGGACATGGCGCGACACGCGCGGCTGGCTCTGGTCGAGCACCTGCGCAAGCTCGCCCACCGAAAGCTCCATCAGCTGCAGCAGCAGCATGATGCGCAATCGGCTGTCGTCTGCCAAAGCCCGGAAGAGGGTTCCCATGTCCATGCGAGGGGCATATAAAGAAATCTTTATATGTGGTCAATCCGGCTTGGCAGGCCATCTTGTCGGCGCGTGGCGGGCCATTGACGTAAAGCCGTGTCACGCTTCGGCGCCTATCCCAACCAAAAAGATTGCAAAGGCAGAATTTGGGCGCTAGATGCGCCCGTCCGACAGTGGGGGCTTGGCTGAAGCTTGTCGGCTTGGTTGTGACGTGTTTAACTCCTTTTGGGCTGTTATCAGCCATTTAGACAAGGACGGAAGTTCAAGATGAAGAGCATTATTTCGATCGCATCGGTTGCCGCACTCTCGCTGGCTCTGGCTGCTTGCGGCGCAGAAAAGACCGAAGAAGCTGCCACCGCCGAAGCGACCGCTGAAGAAGCTGCTGACGCCGGCATGGAAGCTGCCGAAGCTGCTGGCGATGCCGCTGCTGAAGCCACCGAAGCTGCTGGCGAAGCCACCGAAGCTGCTGCTGAAGGCGCTGTCGACGCTGCCGAAGCTGGCGCCGACAAGGCTGCTGCCGCTGCTGGCGAAGCCAAGGACGCTGCCAAGGAAGCTGCTGCTGCCGCTGGCGAAGCTGCCAAGAAGTAATGCCTCGCTTCTTCGGAAGCTTGGATAGGACAGGGGCCGTCGGCGCTTTGGCGCTGGCGGCCTTGTCGTGTGGGCTGGCCGCATGCGGGCCTGCCGAGAACGATCCCGGCCCTGGCGGCGTGACCGTGGGCGAGGCGCGCGCGCTCGATGAAGCCGCCGAGATGCTCGACGAGCGCCAGGCCAATCCCGATGCGGTGACCGAGCCGAAGGCCGATGCGGCCGCTGCCGAAGGCGCTCGCTGAGCGGTTTCGCTTTGACTGCCCCAGCGCTATGACGCGGGGCATGACCGATACTCCCCCGATGACCTATGCGCGCTATCTCGCGCTCGATTCGCTGCTCGATTGCCAGCACCCGATCTCGTCCGAAGATGACGAGATGCTGTTCATCATCATCCACCAGACCAAGGAATTGTGGCTCAAGCAGATCATCCGCGAGCTGCAGCTGGCCAATGCGCAGGTCGCTGGCGGTGCGCTGATCCCTGCGTACAAGGGGCTTGCGCGGGTAAGCCGCATTCAGGCGGTGATGACCTTGAGCTGGGACATCCTCTCGACGATGACGCCGAGCGACTACACCCGCTTTCGCGGCGTGCTGGGGCCGAGCTCTGGCTTCCAGTCGGACCAGTTCCGCACGGTCGAATATCTGCTGGGGCTGAAGGACGGGGCCTTCCTCAAATATCAGCAGGACCGACCGCAAGCGCTGAGCGCGATGGAACAGGCACTGGCCGCGCCCAGCCTTTGGGACAATGCGATCGCCGCACTGGCCCGCGCCGGTTTTGCCATTCCCGATTCGCTGCTGGATCGCGACTTTTCGCAGGCCTACCAGCCCGAGGCCGCGGTCGAGGATGCGTTTCTGGAGGTGTACCGCCAACCCGAGCGCTACTGGGACCTGTACCAGCTCGCCGAAAAGCTGGTCGATCTCGACGATGCGATGGCGGCCTGGCGGCACAAGCATGTGCTGACGGTCGAGCGGATCATCGGCATGAAGCGCGGCACTGGCGGCACGGCAGGGGCGGCCTATCTGCACACGACCCTGGCCAAGCGCGCCTTTCCGGAATTGTGGTCGCTAAGGACGCGGCTGTAATCGCATGGCACACCCTCGTCATTCCCGCGAATGCGGGAATCCCGCTTTTTTGACGAACGATACGCAAAAGCGGGACCCGCGCCTGCGCGGGGGTGACGATGAAAATGGGGCAGGGGAATGTTCCTTGCGCGACAAATCCCCGCTAAGCCCTAGCTTATGACCACCACTCCGCTTCCCGATACCGAAACGCGCGGCCTGCTCTCGCTACTGCCCGTCGCCGCGCGGCCCTATGCGCTGCTGGCGCGGTTCGATCGACCGATCGGCTGGTGGCTGCTTTACTGGCCCTGCGCTTTTGCGCTGGCGCTGGCGGGCGGATTGCGCACGCATTGGCCGCTGCTGCTATGGATGCTGCTGGGCGCGATCGCGATGCGCGGCGCGGGCTGCGTTTACAATGATATCGTCGATCGCGATCTCGACGCAAAGGTCGCGCGGACGCGGAACCGTCCGCTGGCAAGCGGTGCGGTGAACCTCAAATCGGCCTGGGTCTGGCTGATCGGCCTGTGCCTGATCGGGCTGGTCGTGCTGTTACAGCTCAACCTGACTGCCGGGCTGATCGCCATCGCCTCGCTCGCGCTGGTTGCGGCCTATCCGTTCATGAAGCGGATCACCTGGTGGCCGCAGGTCTGGCTGGGGCTGGTGTTCAGCTGGGGCGCGCTGGTCGCCTGGGCGGCGGTGACCGACTCGGTCTCGCTCGCCGGACTGCTGCTCTATGGCGGCTGCATCACCTGGGTGATCGGTTATGACACCATCTATGCGTTGCAGGATGTCGAGGACGATGCGCTGGTCGGCATCAAGTCGAGCGCGCGCGCGATGGGCAGCGCGGTACGGCCCGGCGTCGCGCTCTGCTATGCGCTGACGCTCGCCGGATGGGGCGGAGCGATCTGGCTGGTGCGGCCCGACTGGGTTGCGCTGCTCGCATTGCTGCCGGTGGCGGTGCATCTTGGCTGGCAGATAGCGACGCTGAAGCCAGCGGACCCGGCAGACCCGCTCGCCAAGTTCCGCAGCAACCGCAATGCCGGGCTGCTCGCGTTCCTCGCCTTCGCGGTGGTGGGGCTGGCGGGGTAGATCGATGACCTGCGAGGTAATCGCGCAGCTTATCGCGTTGCGCTAATCCGGCCTGCATGAAGCAAGACAGCCGCACCCAGGAACCCGCCGGACAACAGCTGCGCCAGTGGCGCGAACGCCGCCGTCTGAGCCAGCTCCAGCTCGCGCTCGAGGTCGAGATGTCGACCCGGCACCTCAGCTTCGTCGAGACCGGGCGCGCGCAGCCGAGCCGTGATCTCATCATCCGGCTGGCCGATTATCTCGATATCCCGCTGCGTGCGCGAAACCAGATCCTGCTCGCCGCAGGCCTGGCGCCCGAGTTCGAGGAGACCGGCCTCACCGCCCCCGAAATGGCCGAGGCGCTCGCGGCGGTCGAGCATCTGCTCAAGGCGCACGAGCCGTTCCCCGCGCTGGCGGTCGATCGGCACTGGAACATGGTCGCGGCCAATGGCGCGCTGGCGCTGCTGACCGAACAGATCGCGCCGCATCTGCTGCAGCCGCCGGTCAATGTGCTGCGCCTCGCGCTGCATCCCGATGGCCTCGCGCCCCAGATCGTCAATTACGAGCAATGGCGCAGCTATATACTGCACCGGCTCGATCGCGATATCGAGCTGACCGCCGATGCGGGACTGGCGGAACTGCGCGACGAACTCGCCGCCTATCCGGGTTCGGCCAATGACAATGTGCCGCCGGGGCGCGCACCGATCGCGCTGCCGCTGACGCTCGATACGGTGGCGGGGCGCTTGTCGTTCATGACCACGGTGACGATCTTCGGAACGCCGCGCGACATCACCCTGTCCGAGCTCGCGCTGGAGACATTCTTCCCCGCCGACGCGCACACCATGCAGGTGCTGCGATCGTTGGGCGAACAGTGATGCAAGGGGATGGCAGGGCGGCGCGCGAGACCTGACAAGCGAGCCGCCCTGCCCGAAGTGAAGATGACTGTGCGCGCAGCCTTGCATGCACCGTGCCATCGCCGGGATTACACGCTTTTACATAGGGCTGGATGGTTAACGCATTCTTGTGCCGGGGGCCGGGTGTAAAAATCGCCGACATTCCGGACATGGTTAGCAAAATGCTAAACTCGTGACTCTGGCAGCCGTTATGTCGAGCATCGCATCACGAGCAGCAAAGGAGACGCAGCGATGATCGGAATTCTGGCGCAAAAGGGACTGAGCCTGTTCGGGCGTGCATCCGGTCAGCCTTCGGTCCCCGTGTCGTCGCCGGAACGCGACAAGCTTCTGGGGCTGCTCGACATGCTGGTCGATGAATGCGATCGCGAGGCCGAACTGGTGAGCAGCGCGGGCGAAGCGGCTGGCCGCTACGGATCGCTGGCGCACGAAGCTGCGCGGCGCTTCTATCGGATAGAGCCGGAGAGGATTGCCGACCGGATCCTGCGTCACTGAGCTTCTGCGCCTGCCATTTTTCGCGCTTGGCAGCCCGGCGATGATCGGCAATGACAGGAACATGCCCGATCCCGAACAGCAGAGCGCTGACCCGCATATCCAGACTGTCGATCCGCGTACCGGCGAGGCGCTGGTCCCTGCCACGCCCGCCGCGACGATCATCGTCTTTCGCGATTGCCCCGATGGCGGCGCGCCCGAATTGCTGATGGTCGAGCGCTCGTCGCAGATGGTGTTTGCGGGAGGCGCGGTGGTATTTCCGGGCGGCCGGGTCGATCCCGACGACCATGTCATCGCCGCCAGCATCGACCATGACCTCGAGCCTGACGATGCCGCGGCGCGTGTTGCCGCCATCCGCGAGACGATCGAGGAAACCGGGCTCGGCATCGGCTTTGTCCTGCCGCCCGAGCGCGAGGCGCTGGCTGCGGCGCGGGCAGCGATGTGCTCCGGCGCCGTGTTTTCGCAATTGTGTTCCGATGCCGGCTGGCAGTTCGACCTGGCGGCGCTGATGCCCTTTACCCGCTGGCGGCCGCCGTTCAACGAGCGCCGGGTGTTCGATACGCGCTTCTATATCGCGCGCTATGACGGGCACGACCATATCGTCGAGGTGGACGCGACCGAGAACCGGCACCTGTTCTGGGCGACTGCGGCCGATGCGCTCGCCAAGGCGGCCGAGGGCAAGCTCAAGCTGATCTTTCCCACCCAGCGCAACATGGAGCGGCTGGCGCAATTCGGCAGCCATGCAGAGGCGCTCGAGCATGCGGCGCGCTTTCCGGCGCGAATGATCATGCCGTTTATCGAGGAGCGCGATGGCAGGCCGCATCTGTGCATTCCCGATGACCTTGGCTATCCCGTGACCAGCGAACCGATGGGCAGCGCATTGCGCGGCTAGTGGTCCGATTCTGACATTCGGTACCGCGTGAGGCCAGGCTGTGCTCAAATGTCAGAATCTCTTCGGACCACTAGATTTTATTAATTCTAGTGGATTTTACGATTTTGACATTTGCAGACCCAACCCAGCCGCAAGGCGATGCAAATGTCAAAATCAATCCACGAGGGGCTTCGTTTTTGCAGGGCTGCGGGAACGCAATCGCCTCCGGCTTCGTAACCGGTGCATCCCAACCGGAGATGAACCATGTTGCATTATGCCCTTATCTTCCTGATCGTCGCGATCGTCGCGGGCGTGCTCGGCTTCGGCGGTATCGCCGGAGCTTCGGCAGGCATCGCCAAGATCCTGTTCTTCCTCTTCCTGCTGTTCCTTGTCGCCAGCCTGGTGATGCACCTCGTACGCGGTCGAGCGTAACAACGCTGCGCAGCAGGAGTGCACAAAAAAGGCCCGGATCGCTCCGGGCCTTTTTCTTTGTCGCGATGGCGCAGGATCAGTCGATCGCACGCTCGGCGGCGCGGCCGACCGATTCGACATCACGGCCAGCGCCCTTGACGGTGTTGCAGGCGGAAAGCAGCGAAGCGACCAGGCCGGCGGCGAGTACGATGCGGAAAGAGCGGCTGGAGTTCATGGGGATCATCCTTCTTCTTCAATGAGTTATAGTTCGTATCAGGGGGCTTGGCCCGGCCATTAACGCTGAGCCGCAGGACGGGTTGCCGAAAATTCGCTTGGAACCATCCCGTCAGGGCGGGGTTGTTGGAATGCGGAACTGCGATCCGGTGTGTCTGCAAGGACCCGGAAAGGCAGTGTCGCTTGAGGACCAATCCATGCTGCTTTGGGGGCAGCTTTAGAGAGGCGAAATTATGACGATCGTTCAGGACCAATCGACCGAAGCGAAAGCCGCGGATGCGCGGAACGATGAGGCCGTGGTGCCGCTGGACGACGCGACGTTCAAGCAGCGGCTCGCTGCGACCATTCCGCACCTGCGCGCGTTCGCGTACAGCCTGTGCGGCAAGATGGATGTCGCCGACGATCTGGTGCAGGATACGATGCTCAAGGCCTGGGCGGCGCGGGCACGCTTCCGTCCGGATACTTCGATGCGCGCCTGGACCTTCGTGATCCTGCGCAACTGCTATATTTCGCAGATGCGCCGCAACAAGTTCACCGCGCCTTATGACGAAGGCGTGGCCGAGCGGACACTGACCGCCAATTCGGACCAGCAGGCCCCGCTGCATCTGGAAGATGTGCGCATGGCGCTGATGCAATTGGGCGCGGACCAGCGCGAGGCGATCATTCTCGTCGGTGCGGGCGGCTTTTCCTATGAAGAGGCTGCCGAAATCTGCGATTGCGCCGTCGGCACGATGAAGAGCCGGGTGTCGCGTGCCCGCGCTACGCTGGCCGCAATGCTTGACGGTGATTCACCGATCGGCTCGCGCCGCCAGCGCAACTCGGCAGATGAAGCGATGAGCGACATCCTCGGCACGCTCGATCGGCTGAGCGAAGGCGTCACGGCGCTCGCGGCCTGAAATTCGTAGCTCCGCACTCTGGCGGAGTGCCGCATGTTCCAGCGGGACGGCGGTGATGTTCAACCCGGGGGCAGGATCGCCCCCCTTTTTGACGCAGCCGGTAAGGCTGGACGGGAAGTGAAGACAGTGCGCGGTGCCAGTTCCCTAGATCGTCTGGAGGCCAGTGCCATGCGTACCTCGTGTTTCGATCCGATACTCATGCGTCAGGCGCGGATAGGTCGCGGCCTGCGCGAAGTCTATGACGGTGTCGCGGAGAGCCCGATGCCCGACCAGTTCGACGCGCTGCTGAGCGAACTCGACAAGATTGCGGTGCCCGAGCGCCGCTGACCAGTTCCAGTCTGCGATCTCCAAAGGCCCGTCCGGCAAGCAGCCGGGCGGGCCTTTTGCTGTGCGTGCGATTGCGAGACGCTCCAGTCGCACAACGCAAAAGGGCCGCGATCCCGGAGGAACGCGGCCCTTTGATCGATCTGGTGATGCAGCGCGATCAGCTGGTCAGCGCGCGCAGCATCCAGGCGTTTTCCTCGTGCTTGCCGATCCGTGCGGTCAGCAGGTCAGCAGTGAACACGTCATCGGCATCCTCGGCCGTCTCGACAAAGTCGCGCATGCGCTTGGCAATCGCCTCATTGTCGCTGATCAGGCTCTTGAGCATCGCGTCGGCCTGATGGGGGGTTTCCGTCGATTCGATCACCGACAGCTTGGAATAATCGCCGAACGACGCCGGAGCGATATGGCCCAGCGCGCGAATGCGCTCGGCAATCTCGTCGGCTGAGGCGTGCAGGTCTTCATACTGCTCTTCGGTCAGCTTGTGCACGCTGTAGAACGAGGGGCCGACGATGTTCCAGTGGACGCCGAGCGTCTTGAGGTACAGCGAATAGGTATCGGCCAGCGCGTGCTGAAGCGCCTTGGCGACTTCCTTGCGGCCCTTGGGCTCGATGCCGGTGTCGACATTCTCGGATTTGGTGTTCTTGGCTGCAGTGGCCATGTCAATTCCTCCTGTTTTGGTACGGAAAGGGTGCCCTGCAGGATAGCAAGGCGTGCCACGGTGCTTACGTGCAGCATCGGCGCAGGTTCCCGCACGGGCCGCCTATGTCGCGTGAAACAGCACCAGTTTTGCGAGACTCTTGACAGAAGGTTACAAATATCGGCTAATCGCTTCAGGAGTGGGGCCATGAACGACGAACTGCAACCGTCTGCCGCAAAACAGAAATCCGCAGATCAGATGCCGACGGCGCTGGTCGGCTGGACCCATCTGGACATGCCGAACGGAATTGACCTCAGGATCGAATGCGCGCGCTCGCGCATCGCGCTCGACAATGACCTGATCGAGCAGCGCGACATCGTGATGACGCGCAATCAGGCGCTGCTGCTGGCGCGTTATCTGCTCAAGGTGACGGGCCAGACCTTGCCTGAGGAGCCTCGGCCGACATTCTGGGCACGGCTGCGCGGCAGTCTGGCCGGCAACCGCAACCCGGCCCGCAGCCCGGCGGCGCGCAACTTCGCGTCCTGATCGAACTCTGCCCCGTCCCGGGGGTTGATCGGCGCAGTGATCGGCTCTATCCGCCGCCGCGATGGGGTGCTTTCGGAACCTGACCAGACATGCCTTGCCGGTGCTGCTGCTGGCGATGCTGTTCGGCGCGCTCGCGCCGCGCGGGTTCATGCCGCATTTCGGGCCGGACGGGCTGACCATCGAGCTGTGCTCGGGGCTGGGCAACAAGGCCGCGACGATCTCCGTCGATGATCCGCGCTATCAGGATTATCTGAAGCTCGCCGCCGCCCGATCGGGCCAGCTGGATCACGATCAGGGCGACGACGGCGACAATCCGATGCCGCCCTGCGCCTTTGCCGGCATGGCGATGCTCGCGATCCCGGTCGATGCCGTCCTCGTTCCGCAAATGGCTGCCGCCGTGCAGATCCCGCCCGCGCTGCATCACCAGTTGCTGCGCGCAAGGCATCATGCCGCAACGCCCCCCGCGACCGGACCCCCGCTGTTTTCCTGAACCATTGACGCCCTCGCTGGCCGCCGCCGTGCGCGCATGATGCGTGCGGGCCAGGCATGCCCCGCGAGCCTGTGAATCCCGCGTTCAGGGAACCAAACTCCATGAAGAATACCGCATTTCTGCGCGCCGCCCTGCTGGGCGGTGCGGCTTTCGCCTGCATTTCCCCCGCTCTGGCTCAGGGGGTGGGCCAGCGCTCCGATCCCATCATCATCGTCACCGCCAGCGCGACCGGCACCCCCACCGCCCCCAGTGTCGAGGAAGCGCGCCAGCGGCTCGAACAGGTTCCGGGCGGCGTCGGACTGGTCGAAGATAGCGTGTTCGCCGAAGACTTCGCTCAGAGCATCGGCGATGTGCTCATCTTCACCCCCGGCGTGTTCGCCGATACCAGCGCGCAGCGCGAATCGCGCATCTCGATCCGCGGATCGGGGCTCAATTCAGGCTTCGAGCGTCGCGGGCTGACCGTGCTTCGCGATGGCGTGCCGATCAGTCGCGCCAATGGCTCGACCGAGTTCCAGGAAATCGACCCGCTCACCATCCGCTATCTCGAGGTGTTCAAGGGCGCGAACGGCCTGCAATATGGCGCGGCGTCGCTGGGCGGCGCGGTCAATATCGTTTCACCCACCGGACGCACCGCGCATTCGCGCTTTGCAGGCCGGATCGAAGGCGGCAGCTTCAACACGCTGCGCGGCAACCTGAGTGCCTCGGGCGTCTCCGGCAATACCGATTATTATATCGGGCTGACCGGGCTTCGCGATGACGGCTTTCGCGAGCATAGCGATGTGCGCAGCCTCTACGGTCATGGCAATATCGGCTTCCGGCTCGGCGAGAATGTCGAGACGCGCTTCTACGTCACCGCGCTCAGCGACAATTTCGAGCTGAACGGGTCGCTGCGCCTCGCCGACGCGCTGGCCAATCCGCGCGCGGCGGGACGCCCCGTCACGGTCGGTCCGTTTCGCCCCGGTGGGCCGGTCACGGTGCTCGATCCCGGTCCGGTCGCCGATGACTGGGACCGCAATCTCGACGTGCTGCGCCTGTCGAACCTGACGGCCATCACGCTCGGCAACAGCACGATCGAGATCGGCGGCTGGTATGCGCGGCGCAAGCTCGACCATGCGATCACGCGCTTTGCCGGGATCATCGACCAGAAGGAGGACGAATTCGGGCTGTCGCTGAAGGGCTATGGCGAGTTCGCGCTGATCGGTGATGCGGTGAGCCGCTGGACGCTTGGCGGCTATTACGCCAATGGCGACAATCGTGCGCGCCGTCATCGGAATGTGAATGGCTTGCGCGCCGGGCTGGTGAGCGAATCCGATCAGGATTCGACCAGCCTGACGACCTTCGGCCAGCTCGATCTCGGCCTCGGCAGCCGCTTTACGGCGGTGCTTGGCGGCCAATATGTCAGCGTGGTGCGCGATGTCGACGCCAGGCTCGCCGATGTTTCCGGGCGCGGCGAGTACAAGCAGTTCAGCCCGCGCTTCGGTCTGCTCTACCAGCTATCGGACACCGCCCAGCTTTATGGCAATATCAACCGCAGCTTCGAGCCGCCCAGTCTTGCCGACCTGACCTCGGGCGGCGCGCGGCCCTTCGCCCCGCTGAAAGAGCAACGCGCGACGACGTTTGAGATCGGCAGCCGCGGCCAGGCGAGCTTCATCGCCTGGGACGTCTCGCTCTATCGCAGCGAGGTCGAGAACGAGTTTCTCGACTTTGGCGTTCCGGGCGCAAACGGCTTCGTATCGTTCACCGACAATGCCGACCGGACCATCCACCAGGGCGTGGAGCTGGGGCTTGACGTGTACGTCGCGCGCGAAGTGCTGGCGGCGCGCGGTCAGGCCTTCACCCTTCGCGGCGCCTATACGTTCAACGATTTCCGCTTCGATGGCGATGCTGTCTATGGCGACAACCAGCTCGCAGGCGTCCCGCGGCATGTCTTCATATCCGAAGCGCGGTTCGAGCAGAAGGACAGCTGGTATGTCTCGGCGAACCTGCGCTGGGTGTTTGATGGCCCCTGGG
>CAXRCQ010000117.1:0-2666 GCA_964228845.1 Blastomonas sp. | reverse complement strand
TTTCCAGTTCGACCCGTTCGGGCGGGAAATCGGTGGCGTGAAGGGCCTGTGACACGGCGGCGACCAGTTTCGCATCCGCGACCTGCGTGGTCGACAGGTTGATCGCGATGCGGAAATCGCCGTCCCAGCCGACCGTTTCTTCCAGCGCGCGGCGGATGACCCACTCGCCGATCGACGTGATCAGGCCGGTATCTTCTGCCACGGGCAGGAAATCGGCCGGCCCCAGCACACCGCGGGTCGGGTGGTACCAGCGCAGCAGCGCCTCGTAGCCCGTGGTTTGGCCGGTATCGAGTTCGATGATCGGCTGGAAATGCAGCCGCATCTGGTCGCGCGCCAGCGCTTCGCGCAGGTCCGCCTCGATATCGCGCCGCTCGCGCGCTTCCTGGTCGAGACGCGGCTCGAACAGGGCAAGGTTGTCGCGCCCCTTGTTCTTGGCCGCATAGAGCGCAAGGTCCGCGCGGCGCATCAGTTCCTCGGCATCGCAATCGCCTTCGTGGCAGCGCGCCACGCCCACGCTGGTGGAAACGCGGTAGCTGTGCCCGTCGATCTCGTCGGGCGCGCGCACGACCGAGAGGAAGCGGTGCGCCCGCTCGATCAGCAGGCCGTCGCCTGCGCGCGTTTCGATCAGCACGGCAAACTCGTCCCCGCCGAGCCGGGCGACGAGATCCTGCTGGCGGACTTCGCCTGCAAGCCGTTCGCCGACTTCGCGCAGCAGGCGGTCTCCGACGAGGTGGCCGCGCGTGTCGTTGATCGCCTTGAAATCGTCGAGGTCGAGATAGAACAGCGCGATGTTCGCCCCGCGCGACCGGCTGTCGCCCAGCAGTTCGCGCAGCCGCTCGTTGAAGAGGTAGCGGTTGGCGAGGTTCGTCAGGTTGTCGTAGTGCGCCATGAAGGTCACGCGCTGTTCTATCAGCCGCGCTGCCGTGACGTCGCGGGCAATCCCGCTCATCGTGCCGTCCATTCGCGGCCGGCCCGACAATTGCCAGAAGCGCCGTTCCCCTTCGACCGCAATGGTCACCGGCAGGTCGCGGAAGGCCCGCTGTTCGACGAGGAAGCGCGAGAGCCCTTCCCGCTCTTCCCCCGGTTCGAAGAGATCGAGCAGCGACATGCCTTCGAGCGCCTCGGCATCGAGGCCGAGCACCTTGGCAAAGCGTTCGCTGGTTTCGCGTAGGCGCGCATCGCTATCGACGATCCATAGCCAGTCGGTCGATTGCTCTTCGTAATCGTGGAGCAGCATGGCAACCGTTGCGGCGGCATCCTTGCGTTCGATATCGGCCACCAAGGCGGCTTCGAAGGCTGCATCCATGCGCCCGACCGCACGCCACAGGGTCAATCCGTAGACCACCAGCAATACGGCTACCGGCGCCGCCGCGATGCCGATGGCAACCCAAGCTGCCGCCAGCAGCCCGCCCAGCAGCATGACGATATGGACATAGCCAGCCTGCGGGGCAGCGCGGTGGATCAGAAGCACGCCGACCATCATCGCGGTACCCACGACTGCGAGCGTCGCGATCTCCAGCCCCTGTGCAATCAGGGCAAGGAGCACGAAACCGACCGCCCAGACCACGCTCGAGGCCATCATCGCGCCGGTCACGCGGCGGTAATCGCGGCGCAACGAGGCGGCATCGCCGATCTCCGGATCGAGCGAGGCGAAATAGAACGCCCTGAGGCAGAAGAGGCCGATGGCCACGCCCGCCCAGGTCAGGATCGGCACCTGCATCTTCGCCTCATCGAAAGCGATGACGAGCACGAAAATGGAGGCGATGGCCGAAAGGGTCGCGAGCGTATTGCCCGCGGTCACTGCCCGCAGGCGCCGCACCAGCAGCAGGCGGCGCACCTCTTCGCTATTCGCGCTCGGTCTTCCCATGCGGCCCCCGGTTGTGCGCAGGATCGCGCGCATCCTGCTCAAGTGTAACCGAATTTCCGGTCCGCTGTATACCTTTCTGCTCCGGATCGGGGGATTGTGCGCTCGCTTGTCAGCGGCGCTGCAACACCACCTCGGGTCCCTTGCCCGACAGGATGGCGCGGGTTTTCCCGTCCGCACGGACTGTCTCAGCCATGTCCATCGCCTGCCAGAGCGCGGGCAATTCCTCGGGGAAACCGATGTCGCAGACCATCTCCGGCGACTTGTGGTCCATGAGGTCGAACCGCGCGCCGTCGATCATGTAATTGACCGACTGGCCGGCACAGCCGGGCTCCCACCAGACCTGATGGAAATTCGCCTCCAGCGGGATCGGCTCCGCAAGGGACTTGCCGTCGAGGCTGACGAGGTCCCACGATCCCCTCAGGTCCACCGCACGTGCGGCGACCTGTGCGGGGTCGGGAATGCGTTCGAGCTGGACCGTCCCGCCCGGTCCCGACAGCCAGAGCCCGCCCCGCACCTGCCGGATGGTCGTCGCCTCGTCGACAGCGGCGATGATCGCCTTCTCGCCCGGCGCATAGCTGCGCGCGCACATGGCGGGCGGTTCGGCATAGTCCCATTCGCCGGTCTCGATGCCCTCGCCCGCGCGGTCGAAGGACCAGTCGTCGTAGATGCACTGCGACTGGAAATGGATCCTGGTGCCCGAGATGGTAATCGTGGGCTGGTATCCTTCGATACCGATCAGCGGCGTTTCTTCATTGACGAAGGTGACGACATAATCGCCGTCGATGGCAGGCGCAGCGCT
>CAXRCQ010000116.1:0-9973 GCA_964228845.1 Blastomonas sp. | reverse complement strand
GCCGCCCTGCCGCTCTTGGTATTGTGCATCA
Source organism: Blastomonas sp. (assembly GCA_964228845.1). Lineage (GTDB taxonomy): Bacteria > Pseudomonadota > Alphaproteobacteria > Sphingomonadales > Sphingomonadaceae > Blastomonas. The sequence goes on along the minus strand of CAXRCQ010000116.1, from coordinate 9,942 downwards.
GCATGCACCCGTCCGACAGCTCGAGGCGCTGCTTCACCCTTTCCAGCGTGATTGGCCGGGTACGCGTCCTGAGCGCCAGCTGGAGGAGGTGCGAGGTCGCCCCGGTCCGTGCATCCGTCCGCAGCACAATATCTTCGATGACGTCGGCACTTTCGACCTGGATCGTTTCGACGCCCACATCGAGAGAACCGGCCTCACGCGCCGCGGAAACCCGGGCTTCGAGGAGCCCGAGAAACTCATCGAAAATTGCGTTCTGCATGCCGATCGGCAGGGCAAGAATGCGGTTGAGCCACCGCTGGATCGGGGGAAGGTCTTCTTCGAGCACGCCATCCTGGGAGACGATCGTCAATCCGCTGCGTTGCTCGAAGTCGGACAAGGTCACGCTCTTCAGCGTTCCCTCTGCGAGGAGGCCGAACCAGCTGGTGAGCGCCGCCTTGGCATAAGGGCTTTCGAGATTGTCCGCCGGATCGAACAGATTCTGGCCGCCGGTTTGGCGCTGGCCACGCGTCAATGCCCCAAGGCTGTCGAGGCGCCGCGCGATCGTGCTGGTGAAGCGCAGCTCACCTTTGCAGTTGGTCGTGACCGGCCTGAATAGGGGGGTGTTCGCCTGATGAGTGCGGTGGGTGCGGCCGAGGCCCTGGATGGCCCGGTCAGCGCGCCAGCCCGGCTCTAGAAGGAAATGCACCCGGCGCTTCTGGCAGGCTGCGTCGAGGCTGGCATGGTAGGAACGCCCCGTTCCGCCTGCATCGCTGAAGACGAGAATGGGTTTGCGGCCATCCATGAACTGGTCGGTTTCCGACTGGTTCGTGCGGGGGGAGCGAGTTTCGAGGCGCTGGCTACCATCGGCCTGAGAAATGAGGCGCTTTGTGCGCCCGGTGACTTCTGCGACCTTATCCGTCCCGTAGTGTTCGATGATCCCGTCGAGGGCTGGCTTGATTGGCGGCATCGCGCAAAGATGCTCGATCAGCTCGGCGCGCCGGGCGATCGCAGCCTGGTTGTGCACGGGGCGGCCGTCCTCGTCGAACATCGGCGTCGAACGGGTAGCACCGGTGTCGTCGGTGTAGAACGTCATCTGCTGGGTGGGAAAAGCTCGCTCGAGGTATTCGATGACCGCATCAAGCGGGCTGAGATCAAGGTCGAGTTCGGCCCGCTCTTCGGGTGAAAGGCTGTCGAGCCTTCGGTCGAGGATGCTTTCGGCGGTCGAGACCAGCTGAACCACGACCACGTCATCCTGGTCCAGGTGCTTATTGATGGCGCTGATCAGAGTCGGGAGCTTCATCGAAAGCAGCAGCTGGTTGAAGAAGCGCTGCTTGGTGCTTTCGAAGCGGCTGCGGGCTGCGGCCTTCGCGCCGCCGTTCAGCGTGGTGCCGTCGATCTCGTCGACCACACCGGTCAGCGCGAGCGACTCCTCCATGTTCTGGTGAATAATCGCCCAAGCATCCGCATAGGTGTCGTAGACAGCGATCTGCTGGGCCGTCAGGTCGTGCTTGAGGATTTCGTACTCGACCCCGGCAAAGCTCAGCGCCCGTGCCTGGTAAAGCCCAAGGGCCTTAAGGTCGCGCGACACCAGCTCCATCGCAGCGATGCCACCTGCCCTGATCTGGCTGATGAAATCCTCGCGGTTGGCAAACGCCGTTCCTGGTCCCCAAAGGCCGAGCCGAACCGCATAGGCGAGATTGTTGACTTCAGAGGCCCCGGTCGCCGAGGCATAGAGCACGCGGGCCTTAGGCAGATGGTTCTGGAGCATGACGCCGGCGATGCCCTGCTGGGAACCTGATTTGCTCCCGCGGGCGCCCTCGCCTCCTGCCACCCCGCCCATTTCGTGGCTCTCATCAAAGGCGATGACACCTTCGAAATCCGCCCCGGCCCAGTCCAGCAATTGCTTCAGACGGGTCGCATCCTGCCTCTGACTGCGCAGCGTCGGGTACGTGACGAAGAGGATCCCCTCGCGGAACGGCACTGGCTGATCGATTTTCCAGCTGGAGAGCGGTTGAATGTCGGCAGTCATCCCGCCGATCGCGCTCCAATCCCGGCGCGCATCTTCGAGCAGGCTCTCGTTCTTGGATACCCAGATCGCCTTGCGGCGTCCGGCTAGCCAGTTGTCTAGAATGCAGGCGGCAATCTGTCGGCCTTTGCCCGCGCCAGTGCCATCACCGAGGAAGTAGCCCTTGCGGTAGCTGTGTCCGTCTTCGGCCAGAGTGAGAGCGACACCTTCGTCAGCCGGGACGAACAGGCCCGGCAGATACTGCTGCCAGGCATTGCCGGCATAGATCACCGTCTCGAGCTGCGCTTCCGAAAGCAGGCTTTCTTTGAGGATGCGGCCCTGCAGGCTGGGGCAATACTCCGGCACCGGCGCTGGTATGGAGCCCATGGCCACACTTTCCACCAGCGGGGTCGGGTGCGCCTTTGCACCATCGATGTCGATCCGGCTCGGGCGGTAAGGCAGATAGACACCGGCCTGCTCGCCCAGAGGGCGCGGCGTTGCCAGGCTGCGAAAAACAAGCGGCGATATCGATGGCGCTTCGATTACGCGCGGCTTAGCCGCAGGCGGCTTTGCACTTGTGCGCATCGCCTTGAAAAGCGTGCCGGGCTTGGTCTGCTGCCGTGCGTAAATTGGTGAAGCCTCGCAAGGACCGACTGCCCGCTTTACCACTGCAACCGCCGCGGCAATCTCGGCGACATTCGATCTAGCGAGGATCGCAGGACGGATGTTTCCGGGAACCTTGTCGATCACGTAGAGGCGAACCGGCACGCTGGTCCCCTGCTTGTGGTAGCACCTGGCAAGGCGGCAAGCTGTTTGCACCGTGCAGTTCTCGAATGTCTGGTCATAGATTTTCGAGAGCCTAGCGCTGGTGGTGAACCAGTCCGGCATGATAGCGACAAGTCTGCCGCCAGGAGCCAATCGACCGAGCGCGGCGCGCAGATGGCGGACAGCAGCGAATTGATCGACGCCCCTTCCCTCCGAACGGGAGAACGGGGGGTTCATGAGAATCAGGCTGGGGCGCAGCGAAGGATCCAGCGCGGAAGCCAGCATCGCACCGTCGATCCCGGTAAGCTTGGCATGTTTGAACAGCAGAGCGAGTTTCTCACGGCGTTTGGGATCAAGCTCATTGAGGTGCAGCTGCCTTACTGTCGGCAGGCTGGCCACGAGCGCACCATGTCCCGCACTCGGCTCCAGCACGATGTCGTCTGGCCGGGGCTGCGCAAGGACAGTCGCAAGTGCCGCAAGATCGGCAGGCGTGGAGAACTGTTGAAACCGAATCTGGTCTTCGCTCCTGACCGTATGGGTTGGCAGCTGCTCAACCAGAAGACTCAAAGCGGTGATGTCGTCCAGGCGCACCGGACGGGGTAATCTTAGGAGGTGACGGGTCACCCCTGCTTCGAGGAGGTCATACGCATCGCGCTGTGCCCAGCGGCCCTCAGCCGAGCTTCCTCCATGGAGGCGCTTCATTGCGTCGAAGAGCGTCATCTTCGTAAGCGATCCACCGGCGATCTCGAGCGCGACTTCGTCGATGACCTGATCAAGGCGGGAGTCGAACGGGGTGAAAAGATCGGTCATGCGCTGCTCCTGATGCTGATGCGCACCACAGCCTCCCCCTCCCCTTCCGGTTCGGCAGCGCGGAGCTTGGAATTGCGCCAGAGGCGTTGAGCAGCGCCACTCTTGGAATGCCTGTTTTGGCCCGCAGCATTGCACTAGGGAGAGTTCATCGGCCAAATAAGGCCTATAAGTTGACGTTTTTGCGGATAAAGGCCATATATGGCCTATGTATCTCACCCTCCCGGATCAGCTGACGGGCCTCGGCAAGCGGATCAAGGTACGCCGCCTGGCCCTCGACCTTACCCAGCAAGCGGCAGCTGCCAAAGCTGGCGTGTCTCACAGGACGTGGCGAAGGATGGAGGCCGAAGGCAGGGCTTCGATCGAAGATCTTGTGCGCGCCGCCATCGCACTGCGCTGCGATGAAGGCATTGTCGCGCTGTTTCCGCAAGTTCCGGCAACCAGCATGGATGAGCTGCTCGCGCAGCAGCGCCAAGCAGCAAAGCCGCAGCGCAAGCGTGCTAGCGGTGCAAGGCCATGAAGCTGGCTCCGGGAACGCCCTTGGTGGTTGGATTGCTGACCGATGAGACTGCCGCGCCGCTTTCGGTCGGCAGGCTGGCAATGGCCAGGGGCCTTGCGCAGCTCGAATGGTCTGCAGAGATCATAGCGGAAGGGATGCCAATTTCTCCGCTGCACTATCCGGCTGAACCGGGCCTGCACCCTGCCCGCAGCCGGACCTTTGAAGGCCTCCACGGTTTCCTGTCGGACTGTCTGCCCGATGCCTGGGGCATGCTCTTGTTGAAGCGGCGGCTTCAGAAAATGGGTCACCGGTTCGAAGACCTAAACGCAGTCGACCGGCTCGCCCTTGTTGGCACGAAAGGTCGGGGCGCGCTCGTATTCCAGCCTGAAACGCTTGATGGTGAAACTTCAAGTACTATCGACCTCGATGCTTTGGCCGATGAATCCCGCCACGTTCTGCTCGGCGAGGAGACAGAGCTGGAGGCGCTGCTCACTCGCCTGGGCGGCGGCTCGGGCGGCGCGCGGCCGAAAGTTCATGTGGCGATCGACGCGGGCGGCACGCTGTCCGCAGGAGACGAGTTGGCTGCAGCGGGAACCAGGAGCGCCGGTGAGGAATGGATCGTCAAGTTTGCAGCGACCAACGACCCCGCAGATATCGGGCCGCTGGAGGAGGCCTACGCCCGGATGGCCCGCGCTGCGGGAATTGAAATGGCTGAAACGCGATTGATCTCCTCTGCGAAGGGGCCAGGCCATTTCGCGACAAGGCGTTTCGACCGGCCCGTGCCCGGAAAAAGGCTTCATATGGTCAGTCTGGGCGGAGTGCTTGAGGCCTCGCCGCATATGCCGAGTGTCGACTACGACGGGTTCCTGAAGGCGACATTGGCGATCACCCACAGCATGGCGGACGTCGAGCAAGCCTTCCGCCGCATGGTCTTCAACGTGCTCGCGCGAAACCGCGACGATCATGTTCGCCAACATGCTTACCTGATGGACGCTCGGGGAGATTGGCGGCTTGCGCCGGCCTTCGACCTGACGTTCTCGAATGGCCCCGGCGGCGAGCATTACATGGCTGTTCTGGGCGAAGGGCGCACCATTACCCGCCAACATATAGAGAAACTCGCGAAGACCCACGGTATCTCTCCCAAGCGCGTGTTCGCAGTGATCGACGATGTTCGTGCATCACTCGCCGATTGGCCGTCGCACGCTCGGGATACTGGGGTCCGGGTCTCAATGGCAAAAGTATCAGAGGGCTTGGAATCCGTGGCCCGAACATTTGGCTAAGGAAGGCTTTGGGGTCCGTTTTCCCAAGTCTTTGAAGACACCAAGAGGCAGCTCACTCGTCTCCGGGTTGGCCACCAGCAATATTTCATTGCTTTCTCTAGTTTGCCGCTAACTTACTGGGTCCATCTTTCAGTCAGATTTCAGAAGGACGCAGACGTCGTCCTTTGGCGTCATGACCGTGGTGCGCGATTTAGCCCTAGTCACGCTCACGCGAAAATTCTGACGTGCCTGGGATAGGTCGCCTTCTAGCTTGTTTTCGCGAACGATCCGATCCGGGTTCGCCTTAATCTCCTTACCCACCCTGAGTGGCCAGCCTTCGAACACGATCACTTCGTCAAACTGCTTCCCCTTCGCCTTATGCATGTTCATCACAATGACGCCCGTCTCGGGGCGCTGAGCTGTGGCGAAGTGATCCTGAACAAACGCCAATCGAGTGATGTCAAGCGCATCGGAATAGCGACCCCGCTCTCGCCAGTTCTGTTCCAGCGTATTGCGCATCAGATTGCCGCGTTCGAGCAGACGCACGTTGCGGGCGTCGTTCGCAATAGCCCGCAACCGGGTACACGCTCCATCAGCGAGCGTGGCGCGGATGGCGATCCAGTCCTTGTCTGGATCGCCGACCATAACGACCTGCCGGGTTGCGGAAAGGACGGCAGCGATAGGATGGATGACACTGTTCGCGTGCGGCGCCTGTCCCCCGGCGATCCGCTCGTTCCATTTCGCCAGCGCGCTCTCCAGCTTGACCGCATCGCCCAGATCTCCCTTGCCTGGGTCGGATCCCCCACGGCCGCGAAGATATTGGCATATCAAATGCACCAACTGGTCGAGGTCATCCGAAGCACGCTCTTGCTGCATCAGTTGCGCAATGACTTCGGCTCCCAGGATCGGTCCTTCCATATCGATCGAGGCGGCATGTGAGATAGTCGGAACGTTACCGAACGGATCGCGCAGGATATCGGAAACGAGCCGCATCTTCCGCTTGGTTGGAACGAGGATTGCGAGCGACCAGTCGCGCCGTCCGGTGGCGATCAGCCGGGCTCGCGCCTGAAGGACCTGCGTGACCAGCGCGGCATAGGCCTGGTTCCGGTTGGACGGAAACAAGCAAAAGCTGATGCCAGAGTATTCGGCCTTGCTGAATTTGGCGGTCAGCAGCTCGTTGCCGAAGAGTAGTATGTCCGTGCCCTTGCTGCGGTGATTGTCCGAGCCGAGCTCGGTGAAGGTCGGAGCGAACGCAGCCTTGAAATGATCAAGGCGGGCCGGATCGGCGCCAATGAATTCGAAAATGCGTTGCTCCGGGTCGGCCAGCGCAATCAAGGTGCAACGGTCGCCAAGCGCCTTCACGACACGCCACTGATCCGCGCTCGTATCCTGGAATTCATCGAAGATGATGCAGGGCCAAGCTATAGCAGTCATTGCTCGCAGTTTGGCGGAACCCTCGAGCAGCCGTGCCACGAGATCAGCGAACAGATCGAAGCAGACTTTCCCCTCTGCAAACGCAAGTCGGTCGCGCTCAGCCTTCTCGCGCGCTCTCTTTTCGGCCAGCTGGGCTTCGTCGAGCTTCTTGTCGGGGCCATATTCCCGGCGGATCGCAGCTAGGGCGATCGCTTCACCTGGCGGTGTGAGGATCGAGATCCTACGCGGCAGGCCGACCAGATAGCCGTGCGTCTTGAGAAGCCGCCAGAAGAAGCTGTGATAGGTGTCAACCTCGATCCGGCTCCGCTCGTCGGACGAGACGTCTTTTTCTTCGTCGATGGCTTCGAGGACACGGGAGACCGTCGCACGCGCGAAGCTGAGAAAGAGGACACGCTGCCCTGGCTTGAGCATTTCGCGGGCGATTTTCGCTGCCTTCAGGATCGAGACGGTCGTCTTGCCGGAACCGGGGCCACCGGTAACCAGCTGGTGGCCGGCGGTCGCGAGCACGATCTGCTGCTTCGGCGTCAGGTCGACCATGATTACCGCTGTTACCTGAAAAGCGCGTCGAAGTCGTCGCCACCTCCGCCAGGTGCAGGATCTGCAACAGGCGGAGGTGGAGGCGGATCGCACAGCTGGCGCAACCGCGCGCAGGTTTGCCGAAACCACAACGGTATCTCGGCTTCTGAGCACTGGGCCAGGAAGTCGGCGATGCCCCAATTACCCTTGGACCACTGGAAATAGTCCATCAGCGCATCGATCATGTTCACGTCGGCGCCCGCATGCTTGGCTGCCAGATGCGGCGGCCAAGCCAGCGACTGCGAGAAGCGGTTCATGGCCTCCAAGGTGGTGTTCTTGAGGACAAGGTCCTCAATGCCTTTTTCGGGATGCATGAACAGCTGTTCGACCTCGGCCTCGATGGCTTGCTGCGCCTCCGCGGTCTGCAAATCACACAGCGCAAACACCCGCTTGCCCAACCCCGCATAGAGCCTACCGAGATCGGCGATCTGAGTCTCGGTCTTCGCGTTAATGACGGTGATTCCCAAGCCTTCGATTGAGCTGTAGGTCGCCGGATTGAGATCAGAGAGCCGACGCGCGACGACCGGAAGCGCCGCGGCTTCGGTATCGCCTTCCGCAATGAGCACCCGGCGCGCCAGCAGCCCTTCGCAGAATTTGGTGCGGAAGTCTTGTCGGTAGCGCTTGTGCTTCACGCTTTCAGGAAGGGCGATAGAAGCTTGGCTGAGTATGCCTTGGCTGCTCCGGGAAAGGATGACGGTCTCGTCTAGACCAAATTCTTCAAGGACGTAGGGCGAATGAGAGGTGATTATCGATTGGGCGGAGAGCTTGCGTAGCTCATGGACGATGCGCTTCTGCGCATAGGGAGGAATAGCAGTTTCGACCTCTTCCATGGCGAAGATCACATTCTGCTTGTCCTCGGCGATTTGAGAAAGAAGCGCGAGGACGAGCATGTTGATTGTGCCGGTACCCTGCCGGTAAAAGGGGGCGGCATGGTCGCCACTGCCGGTGGCGATGAAGGCCGTTATCACTTTGCGGAGATGCTCGCGTGTCAGGCTGGAAACGCGAAGGTGCGGCTTTGCACCCCATTCTCGAGGCACGTATTTCTTAAGCGAGGCGTTCACGCTCTCAAGGACTCCGCTGATGCCCATCTGGGGGTCACCAGCCACGTCCAGTGTGGAAAGCGCATCCAGTGTGCCTTCCCAAAGCCGGGGGCGGATTTCCTTTAAGCGGAGGATGATGTCGAGCAGGCTGCCATGCTCAAGGCTGAGGGCGCGGGATCCGGTCCTAAGCGAGCGGAGAAACAAGAAGCCGCAATGCTGCTTGTCAGTCTTGCGGAACGGAGTCGGAGTATCGTCTTCCGTCAAGCTGCGGGTGAAGTAAGTGGCACCAGTGAAATCGTCGTCGTCCGGGTCATATTGGCCGATAAAGGTGACGCGTAGCGCTGCGACGACGGCGGCTGCATCTATGCCGGCGGGGTTCGCCTCAACGAACAGGGTTCCATCAGCCGTGTTGAGCCACTCGATTCTACCGCCGAAACGAGCCAGCTGTTCCTCCGATAGGTCCGTGATCGTCACTTCGATCTCGATGCGCGGCGGCACTGAGTCCGCCAATGGGTTGCCTGCGGCCTCGACGGGAGGCTGCCCATCGTGGTCAGCCTCTGCCACGGCGGTAGCGGGAGCGAGATAACGACCCTCGAAGAAGTCGTGCTCGTCGACCGGTGGTCGACGGGAGAGTCGATCGGGGCCAAGTACCAGATCGATGGTGACGTGACCCCCTGATTTTCCTCCACGAGCGATTAGAGTCTGGCCTGAAGGAAGGACAGACGATGAAGCGTGTGAGGTTTTCAGAAGAGCAGATCATTGGGGTGCTGAAGGAAGCGGAGGCGGGAGCGAAGACCGCTGATCTGGCTCGTCGGCACGGTGTGTCGTAAGCGACGATCTACAACTGCAAGGCTAACTATGGCGGGCTGGAGGTATCCGAGGCCCGGCGGCTGCGGGAGCTCGAGAGCGAGAACGCGAAGCTCAAGCGGCTGCTGGCCGACACGATGCTGGACAACGTAGCCTTGAAGGATCTTCTTTCAAAAAAGTGGTGACGCCCGCCGCAAAGCGGGAAGCTGCCGCTCATCTCCAGGCGTGCCACGGGATGAGCGAGCGGCGGGCGTGCCGTGTCATCGCTGCCGATCGCAAGAGCGTGCGCTATCGTTCCATCAGGGACGAGGATGCCGGCCTGCGCGAGAGGCTGCGCGATCTGGCCAACCAGCGACGCCGGTTTGGCTATCGCCGTTTGCATATCCTGCTGCGCCGGGAGGGCGTGATGATCAACCGCAAGAAGACCCAGCGGCTCTATAAGGAGGAAGGTCTGGCGGTGAGGCGGCGGCGCAGCCGTAAGCGTGCTGTCGGCACCAGGGCACCTGCTCCGGTGCTTGCCCTGCCGAACCAGCGCTGGAGCCTCGACTTCGTCCATGACCAGATGGCTTCTGGCAGACGGTTCCGGGTGCTCAACGTGGTCGATGATGTGACCAGAGAGTGCCTGGCGGCTGTGCCGGACACCTCGATCTCCGGGCACCGTGTCGTGCGCGAACTGACTCGGCTGATCGACGAGCGGGGCAAGCCGGGGATGATCGTCAGCGATAATGGCACCGAGCTCACCAGCAATGCCGTGCTTGCATGGTGCGGCCA
>CAXRCQ010000115.1:0-8008 GCA_964228845.1 Blastomonas sp. | reverse complement strand
GCCAGAAGGGTTTTCAGCAGTCAGTACAGGCCTTCGCAATAAAAAATCCTCCCCTGGCAGGGGAGGTGGCATCGCGGAGCGATGACGGAGGGGTGTCTGCCGTGGCGACAGCAGGACACACCTCCACCACCCGCTTTGCGGGCGGTCCCCCTCCCCTTGCAGGGGAGGAATGACCGATCACGATCTTGCCAGCGACCATAAAAGCCCCAAGCCGACTGGCAAGCGCAAACATGATCCGCTAAGCCGCTAGAAAAACAGGCAGGGGTTACGCGTGACACGCAAGTTTTTCGGCACGGACGGCATTCGCGGACGCACCAATCAGGGCTTCATGACCGCAGCGACCGCGATGGCGGTGGGCCAGGCGGCGGGCGCGCATTTCCTGCGCGGCAGCCACAAGCACCGCGTCGTCATCGGCAAGGACACGCGGCTATCGGGTTACATGATGGAGAACGCGCTCGTTGCGGGCTTTACCAGCGTCGGCATGGACGTGGTGCTGGTCGGGCCGATGCCGACCCCTGCGGTGGCGCTGCTCACCCGTTCGATGCGCGCCGACCTGGGCGTGATGATCTCGGCCAGCCACAACCCGTTCCAGGATAACGGCATCAAGCTGTTCGGCCCCGATGGCTTCAAGCTTTCCGACGAGGACGAGATGCAGATCGAGGCGATGCTCGAGCAGGGCAGCCCGCAGCTTGCCGAGTCCGAGGCGATCGGCCGCGCCCGCCGCATCGAGGACTCGCGCGGTCGCTATATCCATGCGGTCAAGGCCTCGCTGCCCGATCAAGTGCGGCTCGATGGCCTCAAGATCGTCGTCGATTGCGCGCATGGTGCCGCCTATCAGGTCGCTCCTTCCGCTTTCTGGGAGCTGGGCGCGGAGGTGATCGCGATCGGCGTCAATCCCAACGGGCTCAACATCAACGACCGTGTCGGCTCGACCCATGTCGATGCGCTGCAGGAACGCGTCGTGGCCTCGGGCGCGGATATCGGCATCGCGCTCGATGGCGATGCCGACCGGCTGATCGTGGTCGATGAAAAGGGCACGGTCGTCGATGGCGACCAGATCATGGCGCTGATCGGAAGCAGCTGGGCGCGCCAGGGACGGCTGCGCGGCGGCGGCGTGGTCGCCACGGTGATGTCCAACCTGGGGCTCGAACGCTATCTCAAGGGCCAGGGGCTCGAACTGGTGCGCACCAAGGTGGGCGACCGCTATGTGCTCGGCGCCATGCGCGCGGGCGGCTACAATGTCGGCGGCGAGCAATCCGGGCACATGATCCTGCTCGACCATGCGACCACCGGCGACGGCACGGTGGCCGCGCTGCAGGTGCTGGCCGAGCTGGTGCGTGAGGGCAAGCCGGCAAGCGAGCTGCTGCATCTGTTCGACCGCGTGCCGCAGCTTCTCAAGAATGTGCGTTTCTCGGGCGGCAAGCCGCTGGAAAATCCCAAGGTCCAGAAGGTCATTGCCGATGCCGATGAAGAGCTGCGGGGCAGGGGCAGGCTAGTCATCCGGCCTTCGGGCACCGAGCCGGTGATCCGGGTGATGGCCGAGGGCGATGATGCGAGCCAAGTCGAAGCGGTGGTGGACCGGATCTGCGCGGTGGTGGAGGAGGTTGCCGTCTGATGCTCGAAATGCGCCCCGATTGCGAACGCTGCGGCGCGGATACGCCTGCGCAAGACCCAGGTGCGTTCATCTGTTCGTTCGAATGCACCTTCTGCGCGGAATGCGCGGAGGAGCTCGACGATCGCTGCCCCAATTGCGGCGGCGAACTGGTCGACCGCCCGGTTCGGCCGAAAAAGCTGCTGGAGAAATTCCCGGGATCGAGCGTGCGGAAATTCACGCAGCATGGGTGAGATTACCGCCCGCACCCCTTCCGTTTGTCCCGAGCGTAGTCGAGGGACCTAGCACCTCCCTTTTCGATCACGTCCCTCGACTTCGCTCGGGACAAACGGGTGAAGGTTTTGAAGGAACATCCATGTCCATCCCGAAGCCCGCCCGCATCCTCACCATAGCCGGCTCCGATTCCGGCGGCGGCGCCGGCATCCAGGCCGATATCGAGACCATCACCATGCTGGGCGGGCATGCGATGACCGCGATCACCGCCATCACCGCGCAGAATTCGCGCGGGGTCGATGCGGTGCAGGTGCTGGAGACCGACATGGTCATCGCGCAGATCGACGCGGTTGCGCGCGATTTCGGGCTCGATGCGATCAAGATCGGCATGCTGGGCTCGCCCGCAATCGCCGAGGCGCTTGCCGACTGGCTTGTCGCGCACCCCGGCGCACCGGTCATCTTCGATCCCGTGATGATCGCCTCGAGCGGTGCAGTGCTCGCTGATCCCGCCACGATCACAGCGTTCAAACGTCTGATGGCCTGCGCGACTCTGGTCACGCCCAACCTGCCCGAACTCGAGGCTTTGGGCGGCGAGGTGGCGGTGCTGGAACGCGCCACCGCTTTGCTGATCAAGGGGGGGCATGCGGGCGGTGATATCGTGACCGACCGGCTGGTGACGCGCGAGGGCGAGGTCGCGTGCTGGAGCGATCCGCGCATCGACAGCCCGCACAGCCACGGCACAGGCTGCACGCTCTCCAGCGCCATCGCGACGCTGCTGGGGCAGGGCGTGCCGTTGGAAGCCGCGACCGAGCGCGCGCGCCTGTTCGTGCGCCTGGCGCTGCGCGACGCGCCGGGGCTGGTCGCCAGGAACGGCCCGATGGGGCACCAGGCGGTGCGCAACGATGCACTGGCACCCGGCTGGCATCTCAACCAGGTGACGCTGGGTGCGACCGATTATGCCGCATCGGTGACCTTCTATCGCGCGCTGGGCCTGCGGCAGATCGTCGACAGCCCCGACAATGGTTATGCCCGTTTCGAGGCAGAAAACGGCGCGACGCTCTCGATCCATGTCGGCGAGCCAGCGGGCGGGGCGATGGTCTATCTCGAATGCGCCGATCTCGATCCCCGCGTCACCGCGCTCGCCTCCGAAGGTTTCGCGATCGACCAATGGCCGCACGACGAGAGCTGGGGCTGGCGCGAGGCGCGGCTGAGCGACCCGGCGGGCAATAGGCTCTGTCTCTATTGCGGAGGCGAGAACCGGCGCCATCCGCCCTGGCGGATCGCAACCGAATGAGCCGCCTCCCGTAATTGGTGCAACCCCCGCGCATTGGCCCTTTACCCGGCCACGCAATTGCCCATATGCGTTGCGGCAATCGTTCCAACGCTTTTCCAAAACAGGAGATGACCCATGGCTTTCGTGCTTCCCCCGCTTCCTTTTGACAAGACCGCGTTCGGCGACGTGATGTCGGCGGAAACCTTCGACTATCACCACGGCAAGCATCACAATGCCTATGTCGGCAAGGCGAACGACATGGTGAAGGGCACGGACCTGGAAGGCGCGAGCCTCTCCAAGGTGATCGTCGCCGCGAAGGAAAAGGGCAACAAGGGCCTGTTCAACAACGCCGCGCAGATCTGGAACCACACCTTCTTCTGGCACTGCCTGAGCCCCGAAGGCCAGTCGATCCCCGGCTCGCTCGAAGAGCGCATCAAGGCCGATTTCGGCTCGGTCGCCGATTTCAAGGACAAGCTGAAGGCGGAAGCCGTCGGCCATTTCGGCAGCGGCTGGGCCTGGCTGGTGCTCAACGGCGACAAGCTGGAAATCACCTCGCTGCACGACGCAGATTCCCCCGTGGCGCACGACGGCATGAAGCCGCTGCTGACGCTCGATGTGTGGGAACACGCCTATTATATCGACTATCGCAACGCCCGCCCGGATTACCTGTCGACCGTGCTCGACAAGGCGATCAACTGGGAATTCGTCGCGCAGAACCTCGACGGCAAGGGAACTGAGCGCGCCGACCAGGAGGGTTGACCTCCCTCTTACTCCGAACCCCGTTCTCCGGCGAAGGCCGGAGTCCAGGGGCGGGGTAGTTCTGCAATCGCCTTGGATTCCGGCTTTCGCCGGAAAGCGGCATGGCACTTAATGGTCCCCTGCGAAGGCAGGGTTTTTTGTATGAGGAGCGTCGGCTTGTGTATCGCTTCTAGCTGACTAGCCGAGCATTGCTTGGACGCCCTGATAAACAAAGGGCGGAAGCATTTCGGTTACAAACAGCACATACAGACCGATCAGCAGCCACACGGCCACTGCGTGAAGGCTGACCTCGAGCCTTCGACTTCGATCTTCTGATAAGATCAGTGCTCGAACAATCCAGATTGGAATGGATGCCAGCAGTAGCAAAAAAGCGGCCCAGATCGGATGCGCCACGGCGTTGAAGAAAAACCCCACGCCGATGAGCATAACGGAAAACAGAACTGTCGGAATCAGGGCAGCGGTCAACGCAAACCTAGCAGTGCGCATCTGCTTGTCCTCTGCGGTGCTATAGATCGGCCAATCTCGAGTCTGAATATGATGCGGTAGGATAATAACAGTCAACTGTATGTTTTAATAACTTATGCATGGAGATCCACCCCTGGTTTCGTGGGGCGCTGGCTAATGGTATGCAGAAGTGACAGCGTTGCAACCCCAGACGGTCCCCTGCGAAGGCAGGGGCCCATCATCGAAACTCTCCAGCTTGTGCAGCCGGGACGAGCAGGAGATGGACCCCTGTCTTCGCAGGGGAACGGTGCGGGCGAGATTACGCCCCCTTCGTTCCCTCGATCGCCAGGCCGTGCTTCATCAGCATCAGCATCTGGCTCATCGCAAACATGAACTCAGACCCGGCCGCCGTCCCGGCATAGACCGTTACCGCGCCTGTGCCTTGAACTGTGCGGTCCAGTCATGCTTGCGCCCAAGATATGCGCTGCCTTCCTTGCTCAAATGACCGGTGTCGCGCACGATGATGCGGTCGGCCTGCATCGCGCGGCACTCGCCGAGCGGGCAGATATCGTCCTTCAGCCAGTAAACCGGAATATCGTCCGGCAGGGACTGCAGAACGCCCACCATGTTCTTCGCCGGATTGTAGCGGAAGTCGCAGACCTTGGGAGAACGCCCGAACATGGTCGCGCGCAGCACGCACTGGCCGTTGTTACGACCGCTCGAGGGCGTGGGGGATACGATCAGCACGCGTGCTCCGGTTGCACGTATCCGCTGCACGGTGGCGATCAGGGCGCGGCGGACCAGCGCGGTATCGCCCGGCCCGTGCAGCGTTCCATCCCGTGACATCACCTTCTGGCTGCTGATAGCGTGCAGCGCCATGGTCAGCACGACCGTGCGGACCTGGCCCTGATGCTCCAGCCAGCTGAGCGCGCGTTCGTTGAAATCGATGCAGCGGCGCGCAAAGATTGCCGTCTGGTCGATCGGCGGATTGTACAGAGCAAGGCCCGCAATCGGCGGGCATCCGGACATGCTGTGCTGCTGCAGCGCAACCCCGGGGTCGCTCGCCATCAACCCATGCACCAGGTGCATCGAAAAACTGTCTCCCCATAGTAGCAGTTCCGGTTGCGGAGATGTACGGCAGGGGGGGCCGATGGTGGTCGGCTCCTCGCACGCCATGCCGAGCCCGTAATTGGGGCCGAGCCGCACTTCGAGCCGTTCGAGAATCGGCGCGGTACCACGCAGCCTGGACGCCTTGCCCGATACGCCTGCCAACCCAATGCCCAGCAGCAGGATAGCCATGGTACCGCTGGCGAGGAACACCGCGCGCCGGGTCGCTAGCGGGGAATATCCGGTCCGGCGGAAGGGCGTTTCGACATAGCGCCAGGTGGCGTAAGCCAGGATCAGGCTGAGAACCGCCATGGCAGCGATAAGGCTTGGGGGCGGTTCGGGGATGCTGCGAATACGCGCAAAGGCCAGCAGCGGCTGGTGCCAGAGATAGGCGCTGTAACTGATCAACCCCAGGCCGACAAAGCCGCGCATCCCCAACAGCCTGCCGGCCAAGGTGCGCGCGCTGCCGAACAGGATCAGCAGCGCCGTGCCGAGAACCGGGACGAGCGCGAACAGGCTCGGCACCGGTGTCGTCCTGTCAAAGCTTACCATCGGAATTGCGATCAGCACCAGACCGAGCAGGCTCAGCGCGTTGCTGGCGCGCGGCTCGCGGTCCGCCAGCCACAGTGCGCACAGGCAACCGGCGAGCAATTCCCAGGCGCGGGTCGGGGCGAGATAGAAATTCGCATAAGGCTCGTGCCGCCAGGCCCATTCGCTTGCAGCCAGGCTGGCCGCCGCCAGGGCGGCGACGGTCCAGACCAGAGATCTGCGGCCGAGGCGTCGCGTCAGCAACAGGAAGAGCGGGAAGAAAAGGTAGAACTGCTCTTCGACCGCCAGGCTCCAGGTATGCAGCAAGGGCTTGACGTCGGTGGGACCGGCGAAATAGCCGCCCTGCCGCCAGAGCAGGACGTTGGAGGCCATAAGGACGGTTGCGATCAGGCCTTGCGAGAAATCCTTGAGTTCGCCCGGCAGCATCCAGAGCCAGGCAAAGGGCAGGCAGCACAGCAGCACAAGGAACAGCGCAGGCAGCAGGCGTCTAGCGCGCCGCTCGTAGAACCGGGCGAGCGAGAACTGGCCTTGCTCCATGTCTGTGCGCAGGATGCTGGTGATGAGATAGCCGCTGATGACGAAGAAGACATCGACGCCCAGATAGCCGCCGCTGAACGGCCCGAGATCGGCATGGAACAGGATGACAGGGATGACCGCAACGGCTCGCAGCCCATCGATTTCCCGCCGATAGATCAATCCGCCCCCTCCACTCATGCAGGTTCCGGCCCCCGCAACTCGGCCAAGCCCGGCCCGATGCCTGCGCTGCGGGGCAGGCGATGGCCTATTCCCCCTTGGCCCCCTCGATCGCAAGGCCATGCTTCATCAGCATCGGAATCTGGCTCATCGCGAAAAGGAAGGACAGGGCGGTCACGCCCCAGACCTTGACCGTCAGCCAGGTCTCGAAGGTCAGCGTCTGGCGCAGGCCCTCGTTGATCAGCGCCATCACCACGAAGAACAGCCCCCAGTTGCGCGAGAGCTTGAGCCAGCCGGTCTCGTCCAGCCCGTCATAGGCCGCTTGCAGCAGATAGCGCAGCAGCGGCTTGCCCATCATCCAGCCGCCGAGCAGCAGCGCGGCAAAGCCCGAATAGATGATCGTCGGCTTGATCTGGATGAAGCGTTCGTCGTTGAAATAGACCGTCAGCGCGCCGAAGCCGACGACGAGCACGGCGCTTAGCCACAGCATTGGCGAGACGCGGCCCAGCCGCCATTTCGATACGGCTACCGCGACCAGGATCGCGACCATGAACGCGAGCGTGCCGTTGATCGCCGCGCGCGTGCTGGCGAGCGCGCCGCCATCGCTCTGGGTCAGCTTGAACACCGCGAAGAAGATCAGCAGCGGGCCGAAATCGAGCAGCAGCGGCAGCAGGCTGCCTTCCGACTTCTTGCGTGGCGCAGCCACGGCTTCAGCAGCGGCGGTCTGGGGCATTTCCTCGCTCACTTGGTGCCTCCGGCGATGACGTGCGCGAGATATTCGGGATCGAAGGGCCTGAGGTCGTCGATCGTCTCGCCGACGCCGATCGCGTGGATCGGCAGGCCGAATTTCTCGGCCGCTGCCACCAATATGCCGCCGCGCGCGGTGCCATCGAGTTTCGTCATCACAAGACCCGTTACGCCCGCGACCTCCTTGAAGGTCTCGATCTGCGACAGGGCGTTCTGCCCGTTGGTCGCATCGAGCACCAGCACCACGTCATGCGGCGCTTGCGGATTGAGGCGACCAAGCACGCGGCGGATCTTGGCGAGTTCGTCCATCAGCTCGCGCTTGTTCTGCAACCGGCCGGCGGTGTCGACGATCAGCACGTCAATGCCGGTCGCGGTCGCCTGCTTGACCGCATCGAACACGATGCCCGCCGCATCGCCGCCTTCCTTGCCGCTGACGATGGGAATACCCAGCCGCTCGGCCCAGACCTTGAGCTGGCCGATCGCGGCGGCGCGGAAGGTGTCGCCCGCCGCCAGCATCACGCCATAATCCTGTTCCTGGAACAGATGCGCCAACTTGGCGATGGTCGTGGTCTTGCCCGATCCGTTGACGCCGATCACCAGGATGACCTGCG
>CAXRCQ010000114.1:0-2614 GCA_964228845.1 Blastomonas sp. | reverse complement strand
ATGATGATCCTGTGCTTGACCGCTTGGTCGAAGCCAGCCTCGCGACCAATGCCGATCTCAGGGTGGCCTATGCCAATCTCGATGGCGCGCGCGGCGCTGCGGCAGGCGCAAGCCGCCCGGCTGCCTCAGACCACGATCGAGAGCAGTCTCGGCATCGACAATCCCGCCAATCAGCCCAGCGCCTCAGGCAATGTGCCGACGACGGACTACGACCTGGGGGTAACCGCAAGCTGGGATGCGGACCTGTTCGGTCGGCTTCGCTCAGGTGCGCTCGCTGCCCGCGCCGATGCAGAAGCCCAGGCCGCTGCGCTCGATGGCATCAAGGTCGCGGTCGTCGCCGATACCGTTCTGGCCTATGTCGATCTGTGCGGCGCAACCCGCAGTCTTGCCGTCGTGCAAGAACAGGTCGCGCTTCAGGACCGCGCGCTGACAATCACCCGCAGCCAGCTCGCGGCAGGCGAGGTTTCCCCGCTGGAAGTGTCGCAGGCCGCCAACCTCGTCGCCGTAACCAAAGCGACCATCGCGCCGCTGGAAGCAGCGCAGGCCAATGCGCGCTATCGCCTCGCCACGCTCGCAGGACGCCCGGCGGGAGAGGCACGCAGCAACCCCGTGACTTGCACCGCAACGCCGAAACTACGCAATGCGGCTCCGGTCGGCGACGGGACGGCCTTGCTGCTGCGCCGCCCGGACATTCGCGAAGCCGAACGCCGCCTTGCTGCCGCCACCGCGCGGATCGGAGTGGCGCGTGCCGATCTCTACCCCCGAATCAACCTTGGCGGGGCGCTGGGCCTACTGAGCGGCGGACTAGTCGCGACAGGCTCGCCGCTGGTAAGCTGGGCCTTCCCCAATCAGGCCCCGGCCCGCGCGCGCATTGAACAGGCTGAAGCAAGCGAACGGGTTGCGTTGGCGGGGTGGGATGTCGCGGTCCTCCGGGCGCTGCGTGATGTCGAGACGGCGCTTGCGGCATATGACGGAGAAGTGCGCCGCAACCGGGCGCTGGCCGACGCCCGCGATGAAGGACGCCTCTACGCCCGCCGCGCCGAGGCGCGTGTCCGGCTCGGCGATGCCGCACCGCTGCTGCGGGTCGACGCCGACCGCACGCTGGCACAGGCCGAACTGTCGCTCGCGCAGTCTGAACTCGCCGTCGCGCAGGCGCAGGTGGCGCTGTTCCGCGCGCTTGGCGGTGGCTGGCGCAGCGGCGGTGAACCGCTAGAATGACCACATGAGAATCCTGATCGTCGAGGACGATGCCGATACCAACCAGTTCATCGCCCGCGGCTTGGCCGAACTGGGCCACCAGGTGGTGACCAGCGGCGATGGGCGCGATGGGCTGTTCCATGCGACCGATGGCGGCTTCGATGCCATGGTGGTGGACCGGATGCTGCCCGGACTGGATGGTCTGGCGCTGGTCAAGGCCCTGCGCGCTGCCGGAAACATAACCCCGGTGCTGATGCTCACCGCCGTGAGCGGGATTGCCGACCGGGTCGAGGGGCTCGAAGGCGGAGCTGACGATTACCTGGTCAAGCCCTTTGCATTTTCCGAGCTGGCGGCCCGCCTCCATGCGCTGGGGCGTCGGCCTTCGGCGGCATCGGAGCCCGCCCGGTTGGCAGTGGGCGACATCGTGATCGATCTGCACCGCCGCACCGTCACGCGAGCAGGCCGCAAGATTGCGCTCCAGCCCCGCGAATTCACCCTCCTTGCCGAACTGATGCGCAACCCCGGCCGCATCATGACCCGCACCATGCTGCTCGAACGGGTTTGGGATTTCGACTTCGACCCCAAGACCAATATCGTCGAGACCCATCTCAGCCGGTTGCGGTCCAAACTCAATGCCGGGTTCGACAGCGACCCGATCGAGACCGTGCGCGGTGCGGGCTATCTCATCCGGGACGGCGCATGAAGCGCTGGTGGCGCGGCACTTTCGGTCTGGTGGCTACTGTCGCCATGGGCTTTGCGCTGGCGACGCTCCTGATCGGTGCGGTGGCATTCGAAACCACCCATGAAGCGCTCGAACTGCAACTCGATCACCGCATTGCCATCGAGACGCAGGCGCTGATCGACGAAGGGCAGGACGGACATGAGGGCGTGGCTGCCGCCATCCGTCGACGTGAGGCGGCGAGCAGCACGGCAAGCCTCGGCTATCGGCTCGTCGATGCTCAAAACAGACCCGTAGCGGGATCGCTCGATACGATTGTCCCGTCAAAGCCCGGCTATGTCGAGCTGCTGCCTTACAAGTTGGGCGGCGAGGAGCGGATCGCGCAAACGCTGACCACCGCCCTCCCGGGTGGCTACCGGCTGCTTGTCGGAGCGGATCGCGCCGCAATCGACGAGATGGACATCCGCTTCATCCAGCTGTTTCTCGGCGCATTCGGCGCGATGCTGCTACTCGGCATCGGTGCGGCTTGGCTGGTGGGTATCGTCACACGCCGCCGCCTTGCCCGCATCGATCAGACTGCGGCTGCGATCATTGCTGGCGATCTGTCGCGGCGGGTTCCCTTAGCCGGGGCCGGCGACGAGTTCGACGGCGTGGCTACGACGCTCAACCGGATGCTCGACCGGATCGCCGGGCTGATGGAGAACCTGCGCCAAGTCTCAAGCGATGTCGCTCACGATC
>CAXRCQ010000113.1:0-3231 GCA_964228845.1 Blastomonas sp. | reverse complement strand
TCGATCGCGCTGCTTTCGAGCACGGTGAACACCGCCTCATGCTCGACCTGGTCGAAGGCGATGCCCGCGGACCGGAGTTCAGCATGGAGGCGGCTGTCGTCGGTCATCAAGCGGTCCTCAATTTGCCGCCATGGCGAGCTTCTGGAAGAACTGCAGCTGCGGCACGCGCAGGTCCGCGCCGCTCGCCTTGGGCCAGTTGCTCACCACCGCGACGACGAGGTTCTTCTGCGGAACGATCAGGATCGCCTGGCCGAAAATGCCCTGCCCGCCCCAGGCGCCGCCCATATAGGTCCACCACTGATAGCCATAGCCAAAGCCCGGCAGACCGATCGGGGCCTGTTCCTTGCCCGCTTCTGCAAACCAGCCATCGGGCACCTGGCCCTTGCCGCCTTCGAGCGCGAACAGCCCCATGCGCGCATAATCGGCGAGCCGGATCGACAGGCAGCAACCGCCAACATTCTGGCCGGCGGAATCGACCATCCAAAACAGGTCGCCCTCGAAGCCCGCAGGCTTGACGATCTTCTCCTGCGCATATTCGGTCAATGTCTTGCCCGTGGCACGCTGGACAATCACGCCGATCAGGTTGGTTTCGCCGGTCTTGTACACCCATTTGGTTCCCGGCTCGGCCTCGCGTGGCAGCGTCTTGAGATAGGCGGTATTGGGGTCCTCGCCCGGCCCCACCGGAACCGCGAGCATCTTCACCACATCGCTGTTCGGATCGGTATAATCCTCGTTCCACTTGACCCCCGAAGTCATGGTGAGGATCTGTTTGACCGTGACGCCGTCATAGCCGCTGCCCTTGAGTTCGGGAACGTATTTGGTCACCGGATCGTCGATCGAGGTGATCAGGCCGTCCTTCACCGCCGCGCCGACCAGCGTCGAGGTGAAAGACTTGGCGACCGAGAAGCTGGTCCAGCGATCCTCGGGCTTCAGACCCAAACCGTATTTCTCCAGCCGC
Source organism: Blastomonas sp. (assembly GCA_964228845.1). Lineage (GTDB taxonomy): Bacteria > Pseudomonadota > Alphaproteobacteria > Sphingomonadales > Sphingomonadaceae > Blastomonas. The sequence continues at coordinate 2,273 of CAXRCQ010000113.1, read as the reverse complement.
ACCTTGCCGTCCTGGATCACCATCAGGCCCGCGACATTCTGCGCAGCCATGAAGGCGTCGATTTCGGCATCGCTGATGGCGAGCGGCTCGCCCCTGGGCAGCGCGCGGGGCGTCCCGTGCGTCGCGGTCGTGCCGGGGAACTGCGCTTCCATGGCGCGGAAATTGGCCGCACGCTGCGCATCCGACCAGAACAGGATCTGCGCGCCTGCGGTGCGCACCTTTTCCAGTTCCGCCGGGCTCATCTGCGTGATCGACTTGACCGCCGGTGCCGCCTCTTCCCTGGCGATCGCGCCACCGCCCGCACCGATGGCCAGCGCACAGGCCGCTGCCAGAGTTTTCCAGACCCGCATGACTTTCTCTCCTCTCACGATTTTATCTTTGCGTGCGCCGCCAGCGCGCGCTCGCGCGCTTCCTTATGCCCGATCAGTTTCTTGGGATAGCCCTTCACGAACTTGCCCGCCGCCTCGGGGTCATGGATCGCCTTGTCGGACAGATCGGCGAGTTCGGGCACCCATTGCCGGATATAGGCAGCCGCATCGAACTTCTCCGACTGGGTCAGCGGTGCCATGATCCGCACGAACATGTTGGAATCGACGCCGGTGCCCGATGTCCATTGCCAGTTGGTCGCATTCGATCCGTAATCGGCATCGACCAAGGTATCCCAGAACCATTTCTCGCCCTCGCGCCAGTCGATCAGCAGATGCTTGATAAGGAACGAGGCGGCGACCATGCGCACGCGGTTGTGCATCCATCCGGTCGCCCAGAGCTGGCGCATCCCGGCGTCGACCAGCGGATAGCCGGTGCGCCCCTGCTGCCAGGCCCTGATATCCGCCGCCACGTCCTTGTCCGCCGGGTCTCGCCACGGGAAGTTGTCGAAACCGTCGCGGGCATTGGCCTTGGCATAATCGGGATATTGCAGGATCACGTTCTGCGCATAATCGCGCCAGACGAGTTCCTTGAGGAAGGTCTCGACCGAGCCGCCTGCCTCCATCGTCGCGTGCCAGACGGTGGCGGGCGAAATCTCGCCGAAATGCAGATGCGGCGACAGGCGCGATGTGCCTTCTACCGAGGGCAGGTTGCGGCATTCCTCGTAATGCGGCGCGCGCGAATGGAATGCTTTCAGCCGCTCGGCTGCGCCTTGTTCGCCGGGCGTCCATTCCTCCGCAAAACCCTTGGCCCAGTCGGGCTTGGTCGGCAGCAGCGACCAGTCGTCGAGCGTGTCGCTCCTGGGCCAGTTTTCGGGTGCATCGAGCTTTTTCGGCGCGGGCGCCGGCTCGGGCGGAGGCATATGCTGCGCGAGCGCGCGCCAGAACGGCGTGTAGATCTTGTAGGGCTCGCCGGCTTGCGTGGTCACCGTACCGGGCGGCATCAGATAATTGCCGTGATGGCATTCGAGCGCGCAGCCCTCGGGCAGCTTGTCCTTGAGCGCGCGCTCGGCGTTGCGCCACCACGGCTCGTAATGGCGCAGGCAGTGGATCGCCTCTGCCTCGGTCTCCTTCGCCAGTTCAGCCAGAATATCGGCAGCGACGCCACGCCGGAGGATCAGGCGCGAGCCGATCTCCTTGAGGTCTGCTGCCAGCGAGGCGAGGCTGTGATGCAACCACCAGCGCGACGCCCCACCCATCTTGCGGTGCTTGGGGGTCTCGTCGTCGAGCACATAGACCGGGATCACTGGTCCGGCCTTTGCTGCGGCAGCAAACGCGGCCTGGTCGGCGAGACGCAGGTCGCGGCGCAGCCAGACGATCACGGGGCGGGTCATGGGGTTTCCTTCACATCGACTGTGACCGTGAATCGGTCGGCAATCGGCGAACTGTCGAAGCGCGCATCGCGCAACACCACCCTCTTGCCCCCCGCTATGTCGGTCAGCCGTGCATATGGGATGCGCGCCCAGAACAAAAAGGCCCGCGCATCTGCACTTTGTGCGGCAGCACGCGCGACCCAGGGACTGTCCATGTTGGTCGCCGCGCTGCCCGGCTGCAGTGTCAGCGCGGGTGTGCCCAGCGCATCATAAGCGCCGCGGCCGCTCATCGCATCGGCGCGACACAGCATCGCGCGCTGCCAGAACAGCACCGGAACCGCATTGGCGATGACAAGATCGGGGATGATGCCGCGTTCGGCCTCGAGCCGCTGCGCCACCTGCGCCTCGGCCTGGGCAGAGAGTGCATAGTTGCCCGAACTGTAGAGCAGCGCCAGCACCAGCACCGCCTGCGCGGGCCGTTCCCCCCCCGGCCGACCTGCCGCCTCCCATCTGCGCGACAGCCAGATGCCGAACG
>CAXRCQ010000112.1:0-10137 GCA_964228845.1 Blastomonas sp. | reverse complement strand
ACCCCAGCGTCGGATTCAGGAAACTTCGATGCCAAGATTCACGAAAAGCTTGAACCTATCCATACGATAACGGACACATGCACACGCATATGGAACGAAAGAGTCCTCTTAATCAGCGGGTCCTAGGTTCGAGCCCTAGTGCGTCCACCATTTTTCCACCTGCCTGCCGCCTGTTGGCAGCCTTTATCGGTGCGTCTGCTGGGGATCGCGGGCTGCCGGATGCACGCATCCTGCAGTGCCCGCCGATGCCCTGATCGTCGCATCGGCTTTCCGTCGTCGTTCCATCACCCGGGCGACGGGGCGAGATCGGTCGATCGCCGTGTTCAGCCGGCACCGGCCAGCAGGGCCAGCACGACCGGGGCATGTTCCTTCCGGCAGATCAGGAGATCGGGGAGATAGACGTCCTGCCGATTGTAGATCAGCGGGGAGCCGTCGATGCGCGAACAGTGCAGACCGTGCGCCATGGCAACCGCGACGGGAGCAAGGCTGTCCCATTCATACTGGCCGCCTGAGTGCAGATAGATATCCGCCTGGCCCAGGATGATCGCCATGGCCTTGGCACCCGCGCTGCCCATGGCCACCAGTTCGGCGTCGAGCTGACCTGCGACCGCGAGAGCTTCTGCGGCCGGGCGCGTGCGGCTGACCACCATCCGCAGCCTATCCGGCGCAGGCGGCACTTCGCGCGGCCGGTCCGACCGCAACACCGTGCCGCGCCCGTCGGCGGTCGGGTCCAGCCCTGGCAGCGCGACTGCCCCGATGCTCGGCTGACCGTCGATCGCCAAGCCGACATGCACCGCCCAATCGGACCGCTTCTCGCCATATTCGCGGGTGCCGTCGACCGGATCGACAATCCAGACCCGGCTTTGCACAAGACGATCGGGATTGTCCTTTTCCTCTTCGGACAACAGACCGTCCTCCGGCCGCACTTCGCGCAAGGCATGCACCAGAAACTGGTTTGCGGTCTGGTCTCCGGCCGTGCCGAGCCCCTTTGCGTCGAACAGCCCCGAGTCGCGCAGTTCCAGCAAAAGCCGACCGGCAATTTCGGCCAGATGAGCAGCGAGCTCGGCATCGCCGGCCGTGGCGCGATCGAACGATGCGCTCATGGAATGAGCCTTGCGATGATCTCGTCCGCCGCTTGCTCTGCCGTCATGGCCGTGGTGTCGATGCGGATTTCCGGGTCCTCCGGCGGTTCGTACGGGCTGTCGATGCCGGTAAAGTTCTTCAACTCCCCTGCCCTGGCCTTCTTGTACAGCCCCTTCACGTCGCGCGCCTCGGCATCGGCCAGCGGCGTGTCGATGTGAACCTCGATGAACTCGCCGGGCTGCATCATCTGTCGAACCATCTCACGCTCCGAGCGGAAGGGCGAGATGAAGGCAGTAATCACGATCAGCCCGGCATCGGTCATGAGCTTGGCCACCTCGCCGACACGACGGATGTTCTCCACCCGGTCGGCATCGGTGAAGCCCAGGTCGCGGTTCAGACCATGGCGGACATTGTCGCCATCGAGCAGGAAGGTATGGCGGTTCATGCGCGCCAGCTTCTTCTCAACCTGATTGGCAATTGTCGATTTGCCCGCACCCGAGATGCCCGTGAACCACAGGACCGCAGGCTTCTGGTTCTTCATCCTCGCGTGGCTGTCGCGGCTGACATCGGTCGCCTGCCAGTGGACATTCTGTGCCCTGCGCAGGCTGAAGTGCAGCATGCCTGCGGCAACCGTCGCATTGGTGATCTTGTCGATCAGAATGAAACCACCCAGCGTGTGGTTCTGCTCATAGGGCTCGAAGACGATCTGACGGTCGGTCGAAAGATTGGCCACGCCGATGGCGTTGAGATCGAGCGTCCTGGCCGCAAGATGCTCCATCGTGTTGACATTGACCTGGTATTTGGGCTGCTGAACCGTCGCGGTGACCGTCTGCGTGCCGATCTTCAGCCAATAGGGCCGCCCGGGCAGCATCTCGCTGTCCGACATCCAGACGATCGTGCTCTCGAACTGGTCTGCTGCCTGGGGCGGATTGTCGGACGCCGCGATCACGTCGCCGCGCGAGCAGTCGACTTCGTCCGCAAAGCACAATGTGACCGACTGGCCCGCCACCGCTTGCGGCAGATCGCCGTCGAGCGTGACGATGCGCGTGATCGTGCTGGTCTTGCCCGAAGGCAGGACGCGCACCGCATCACCGACCTTGACCGAACCGGTGGCGATCTGGCCGGAAAAACCGCGAAAGTCGAGATTGGGCCGGTTGACCCACTGCACCGCCATCCGGAACGGCTTTTCCTGATCGGACACCTGGTCAACCTCGACCGCTTCAAGATGCTCGATCAGCGAGGGGCCGCTGTACCAGGGTGTATTGGCGCTCGGACCGGTGATGTTATCGCCCTTGAAACCCGAGATCGGGATGGGCGTGAAGGCATCGATCCCGATCGAATCGGCGAATTCGGCATAGTCCTTGAGAATGGCCTCGTAGGTCGCCTGGTCGTAACCGACCAGGTCCATCTTGTTGACCGCAAGCACGATGTTCCTGATGCCGATCAGATGCGCCAGATAGGAGTGACGCCGCGTCTGCGTGAGAACACCCTTGCGCGCATCGATCAGGATCACCGCAAGGTCGGCAGTGGATGCCCCGGTTACCATGTTCCGGGTATATTGCTCGTGCCCCGGCGTATCCGCCACGATGAACTTGCGCTTCTCCGTATTGAAGAAGCGATAGGCGACGTCGATCGTGATGCCCTGTTCGCGTTCGGCAGAAAGTCCATCGACCAGCAGCGCAAAATCGATCTCCTGCCCCTGTGTCCCGACCCTTTTGGAGTCGGACTGCAGCGCCTCGAGCTGATCTTCGAAGATCATCTTGCTGTCGTAGAGCAGGCGGCCGATCAGCGTCGACTTGCCGTCGTCCACCGAACCGCAGGTGATGAAGCGCAGCATCGTCTTGTGCTGGTGGCTTTCCAGATATTGCTCGATATCCTCGGCGATAAGGGCATCGGTCTTGTAGATGATATCTGCGTCCGACATCAGAAATAGCCCTCCTGCTTCTTCTTCTCCATGCCAGCACCGCCGGCATCCTTGTCGATCACGCGGCCCTGCCGTTCGCTCGTCGTTGTCAGCAAAGTCTCCTGGATCACTTGGGGCAATGTGCTCGCCGTGCTTTCGACCGCCCCCGTCAGCGGAAAGCAGCCCAGCGTGCGGAAGCGGATCGACCGGTTGACGATCTCGGGCCGGCGACCGAGCACCTTTTCCAGCCGGTCGATATCGTCGGCCATGAACAGCTGCCCTTCCCACTCGTAGGTGGGGCGCTCCTCGGCAAAATAGAGCGGCACGATCGGCACATCGTTGAGATGGATGTACTGCCAGATATCGAGTTCGGTCCAGTTGCTGATCGGGAACACACGGATCGATTCACCCTTGCTCTTGCGGGCATTGTAGAGGTTCCACAGTTCTGGCCGCTGGTTCTTGGGATCCCAGGCGTGGCTGGAGGTGCGGAAGGAGAAAATCCGCTCCTTCGCCCGGCTCTTCTCCTCGTCGCGGCGCGCGCCGCCAAAGGCGGCGTCGAAGCCGTAAAGGTCGAGCGCCTGCTTCAGACCTTCGGTCTTCCACATGTCCGTGTGCAGGGCACCGTGGTCAAAGGGATTGATCCCGCGCGCCTCGGCCTCCGGATTCTGGTAGACGAGAAGTTCCATGCCGCTCTCGCGCGCCATGCGATCGCGCAGTTCGTACATCGCCTTGAACTTCCAGGTCGTATCGACATGAAGCAGCGGGAATGGCGGCGGCGAAAGATAGAAGGCCTTGCGCGCGAGGTGCAGCATCACCGCCGAATCCTTGCCGACACTGTAAAGCATCACCGGCCTCTCGGCCTCGGCCACCACTTCGCGCAGGATGTGGATGCTCTCCGCTTCCAGCCGCTGGAGATGGGTGAGATTAAGGGTCATGGTCTGATGGTCCTCCTGGCGACAATCAGATGGCATGCCGCGAATTTCGCTGGACCTCCCATTTGGGAGGATGCATTGAATTCTGATGCGTCCCGAAGAAAGCAGCCTTTTGACCGATCTGCATGGCGGCATGTACGAACAACCGCTGTGGAACGGATTTCTCAACCGCCTGCGCGCGCAGACCGGAGCGGTGCTCACCTCGCTGATATTCCGGCCAAATGGATTGGACGAAGATCCGGTGCAGCTGTTTTCGGGTGCGGGCCCATCGCCCGAGCAGATGCGCCAGTTCCACGAGACTTTCGAGCGCGATCCACTGCCCTACCACATCATGCGCGAGGGCCGGGTCTATGCGCATGACGAGATGATCGATCCGGCGAGCTCCGAACAGCGCGCCTTTCACGATCTCATGCTGTCTTGGGGGATGAGCGAAAGTCGGACGGTGCGGATCAGCGAACCGGGCGGATCCAACGCCTGGCTGGGCATATCGGGCAGGCATGGGCACAACTGGACCTCGATCAGCGCACTCATGACGTCGCTGGTGCCGCACTTCCGGATTGCGCTGCGCACCCATGCCACCATGGAGCGCGAGAGGCTGAAACTCGTCGTCAACGCAGAAGCCTTCCGGCGGCTGGACTTCGGCTGGCTGACCCTGGATGCGCAATGCCGGATTGTCGACACGAGCCCGCATATGGAGCAGCTGTTCCGACGGTCCTCCGTGTTGCAGCGGGGGCGTTATGATCGTCTCACCCCCGCATCGCCGCAGATCGACCGCGAATTGACGGCGCTGGTCCGGCAATTTGCCCAGAAGCGCGATACGCGGCCGCGCGCGATCAACCTGAGCCGCGATCCGCAGATGGACATGCTGGTCCGTCCGATCGTCGATCGCAGCTTCGCCAACCCTTCACCGCCGGTCGCCGTGGTCTATGTCAACGGCGACCGCTGGTCGCAGGCGGACCGGTGCGATCAGCTGGTGGACCTGTTCGGACTCCTGCCCAGCGAGGCACGCCTTGCATGGGCGATCGCCCAGGGCCGAACGATCGCGCAGGCGGCACGCGACCTGGGCATCACCGTCGAGACTGCGCGCAATTATTCGAAGAAAATCTATGCCAAGACCGGCTCGCGCGGCCAGGTCGAACTCGTGCGGACCATTCTGACGGGGGTGCTGGCCCTGGCGTGACCGGCCCGGATGTTTTCCGGCTGCGAACCACAAGCCCGGCACTTTCCGCAAAGCGAGAGCCGCAATCCGGCGCGCGACCGACCTTTTCGGTCGACCGGTGGGGCTGAACCGGGGTTTGGGGCAAGTCACCAGGACGAAGGGGCCGGGCTTCTTTCTGCCCGACCCCTTGTCTCTTTCAGCTCGACGTCGAACGTCGTGTCAGAACTCGCTCCAGTCATCGTCATCGACTGCCGGGCTCAGTGCCAGGTTGCCGCTGGTGCGGGGCACCGGGCGCGGCTTGGCAACGGGACGGCTCATGCCTGGTGAAACCGCCGCAGCACTCGGCGCGCGGCCATGCATGGTCTTCAGGCGGAAGCGACCGACCAGCGAGGCAAGTTCATCGGCTTCCGATGCCAGCGTGCGTGCGGCTGCGGTGGTTTCCTCCACCATCGCGGCATTCTGCTGGGTCATCTTGTCCATGTCGCCGACCGAGTTGTTGACGCTGCGCAGGTTCGACGACTGCGTTTCGGCACCTTCGGCGATTTCAGCCACCATCTTGCTGACATCGCCGATCCGGCCCATGATCCGGTCGAACATCTTGCCCGTTTCCGCGACCAGCCCGACGCCTTCCTGAACCTGTTCGCTCGACGCGGTGATCAGTGCCTTGATGTCCTTGGCGGCGTCGGCCGAGCGCTGGGCGAGGCTGCGCACCTCGTTCGCGACGACGGCGAAGCCCTTGCCCGACTCCCCGGCGCGCGCCGCTTCGACCCCGGCATTGAGCGCCAGCAGATTGGTCTGGAAGGCGATGCTATCGATGACATTGATGATCTGGCCGATCTCCTGCGAGCTGCGCTCGATCGCGTCCATCGCGCTCACCGCCTTGTCCACGACCTGGAAGCCTTCATTGGCGTCCTTGTGCACGGTGTCGATCTCGGTCCGTGCGGTCTTGGCGCTGCTGGCGGATTCGCCGACCATGCCCGTGACCTTGTCCATCGCGCTTGCCGCGCCCTCGAGGCTTGCCGCCTGCTGCTCGGTCCGCTGCGACAGGTCTTCGGATGCCGCGCGGATTTCGCTCGCTCCGTTATGCACGCTCTGCGCAGAGCTGGCAACGCTCGACAGACTGGTTTCCAGACCCTCGACCGTCCGGTTGAAGGTCAGGCGCAGGCCATCGTAATTGGCGGCGAACGGCTCGGTGATCTGATAGGTCATGTCACCCGATGCGAGCGCCTCAAGTCCCTTGCCGAGCGCGGTGACAACATTGGCCTGATCCTGATCGGCGCGGGCTTTGGCAACAGCGGCATCGCGGAAGACGACCACGGCACGGGCCATGTCGCCGAGTTCATCCGATCGGCTCACGTCGACATCGATCGCGTTCTTGCCAGCAGCGAGGCTGGCCATCGCATCGGTCAGGCGGCTGATCGGCAGCGCAATCGCACGGCTGAGCGCGACGGCAAGGCCGATGGCAATCCCGATCAGCGCGATTCCGCCCAGGACCAGCGCAACGACCGCCGAAGTCAGCGCCGATTCCTGGCGAGCCGAGTTCTTCTCGATCGAGGCAAGCTCGGCATCGCGGATATCACGCAGCGGCAGCACCGCCTTGCTCACCAGCACGGCCTTGCCAGCATTCTGGACAGCTTCGACTGCCGCCTCGCGGCGACCCTGCTGAGTCCATTTGATAAGCTTGTCGCCCCAATTGGCACGCCAGGCCAGCGTCTCGCTGCGGGCTTCCTTGAGCAGCGCAAGATGCGCAGGATTGACGATCAGCTTTTCCAGCTCGGCGGCTGCCGCATCATATTCGTCGCGGCCCTCGTAATAGCTCTTAAGGTAGGATTCGTCACCCGTGACCAGAAAGCCGCGAAACTGGCTGTTCTGGCGCAGCAGCGAGGTTTCCAGCACCTGTACCTTGCCATAGATCAGCTGCGAATGATTGTTCTGGTCCGTCGAGGACTGGATCATCCAAAGGTTGACGGCGAAGACGATCATCATCAGCGCAGCCGAGCTGCAGATCATCAGGAAGGACAGGCTGAGCTTCCGGGGAATGTTCAGTTTGTTCAGCATGATCAGGCCTTTGTGGTCCAATTGAAACAGACGCCCGCCCCAGGGCGGTCAGACAACCTCAAGCAGGAAGCGCTGACGCTCCGGGGCAGGCTGCGCATCAGAAGAAGAACCTTGCCGAAGCCGACACTGTGCGGCCGTACATGGTTCGTGCCATCACGACGCCCGAAGCCGGGATCGCGCCTTCCGAGATGCTGGTGATCGCGCGCTCATTGAACAGGTTGCTGGCGTTCACGCTGAACTCCAGCTTCTCCATCGGGCGGAACTGGGCAAAGGCACCGACCGTGGTGAACGCAGGCAGGCGAAGCAGATTGACGTCCTGTGCGAAGCTGCCCGTGGTCCCGATCACGTTGACGCCGACCGAGAACATGTCGCTGTCGAACTGCGGCCGGATGCCATAGAGCAGCTTGGGCTGACCGCGCGGGGTGTTGCCGACCAGTGCCGGGTTTTCGGCGCCATCGATCTCCGCTTCGGTATAGGTCGCGTGCGCCATGACACTGAACGGACCACGACGGATGCCACCCTCGAACTCCAGACCATAAGCCTTGTACGAACGGGCAACGGTAACCAGCTGCGTCAGACCCGTGGTCGGGTTGGCGAGCAGCTGCGAGTTGGTCTCGTCAGTCAGCGCATAAAAGCCGGTCAGGTTGAGGGTCACGCCGTCCTTGCGATATTTCAGACCGATCTCCGCCTGACGCAGCACGTCATGCCCGGCCACGCTGTTGACCAGCGCACCGGTGACGGTGCTGACCGCAGGGGTGAACAGGATCTTGTCCGCCCCTGCCCGTCCACCGCGGCTGTAGCGACCGAAGACCGAGAAGGATTCGGCCACGCGGAAATTGGTGCTCAGCGAATAGGACACGTAATCGTGGTTGTAGTTGACCGGGAAGGTCACGCCGACCGGGATGAAGGTAACGCGGCTTTCCGGGACCGAGATGGTGCCGTTGCCGTTGATGTCGAACGGACGTGCGCCGCTATCGTTGATGATGTTGCCGCGAGCGCGCACATTGTCCCAGCGGATCGATCCGCCGATCGCGATCTTGCCCTTGGCATAGTTGAACGATCCGAACGGCGCGGTGACCTGATAGGTCATGTCGGTGTTCTTCGAATTGCCGAAGCCGCCGGCGCTGCCATAGACGAGGATGCCACCCTCGGTCACCGGAATGCCGGTCGCGGTGCGCAGGTTGATCGGCACCGACTGTCCGCCGCCAACCGCGTCCTGGAAGAAGGTGGTGAAGCCGATTTCGGAGACATATTCCTGGCTCGAACGATAAAGGCCCGCCGTCGTGGTCAAGTCGCCTCCGCCGATGTTCCAGACGCGGCTGACGCGCAGGTCATTGGTCATGTTGCTGACATCGGGCGCATCGGAATCGGCGATGAACGACAGGGTCAGCAGGCCATTACCCGATCCGTCGAAGGGCTGACCGGCGCGCGGACCGGCCGCAAAGCTCAGCGTCGCACCGGGGCCACCAAAGCGCGCGGCAAAGGCAGCAGCGGGTGCAGTGGCTGAGGGGAACAGGATCACGCTGCGCAGCGACTGATCGGCATAGCGGAACTTGTTGGTGACCGACCAGTCGCCCAGGCTGAACTGCGCATCGAAGCCGAGCGCCTTGGCCTTGGCATGCGTACCGGTGCTCAGGTTTTCGCGCGTCGGCTGTCCCGAAGCGCCCAGCCGCAGCGAATTGGGCAGGCTGGGCGAGAGCAGCGAATCGGTGCGGCTGTCGAGCCCGCGCGGATCGGCGAAATTCGGATCGCCATTGGTGCCGGTCACCAGCAGCGGCGTGTTGATGAAGCTCGGCGCGCGGTCGTCGAGCAGCTTGCCATAGACGCGGATATAGCCGTTGCCGAACTGCTTGGTGACGTTGAACTTTACCTGGCCGCCACGCATCGAGTTCATGCCTGTTTCGCGCGGACCTTCGCCCTCGCGATAGAAGCCGCCGACATGGAAGCGCCAGCCATCGCCCAGCCGGGCACCATAATCGAAATCGGTGCGATAGCTTTCATAATCGAGGCCGATCGTCCCCATGACCGATCCGCCCTCGACCTCTCCAGTCTTGGAAATGAGGTTGATCACTGCACCGGGCGCATTCGAGGCGAAGGTCGAGGCCGAACCGCCCCGGATCGATTCCACCTGTGCGACATTGAGATCGGCGCGGATGAAGATATCGGGCGTCAGCGTCAGAAGATCGCCGAATTCGAGCACCGGCAGGCCGTCTTCCTGCAACTGGATATACTTGGCACCGTCATTGACCAGCGGAAGACCGCGCACGGTATAGCTGTTGCCCGCTTCGCCCGTGCTGGCGTTCACGCGGATCCCGGGAATGTTGCGGAAGAGCTCGGCCAGCGATCGCGGCGCAATGGCGATGATATCGTTTTCCTTGATCGCGCTGGTCGAGGTCGCGCTGTTCAGACGGTCGCGGCCGCGCGCCACGCCGGTGGTGATCATGTCACCCTCATCGACGGTACGGCTGGCCTCCCAGGCGGTCATCGGCTTGTCGTCCTGCGCCAGCGCAGGCGTCGCCGCAGCGAACAGAGCTGCGGTAGCGACAGACGTACAGAAGAATATGCGATTGTTGTAGAATTTCATGAATTGCCCCTGCTGAAATAGCTTTCTCGATGGGGCTAGGTGATTCCACTTAAAGCGTGGTTAACAGGCATTTGAGTATGTTACAGGTCGAGTTGTTGACGTAGGGGAACGCTGGATTTGCGTACCCTTTTGAGGTCAATTTGCGCCACCGGATCATGTTTTGTCAGTAAAACTGACGGAAAATCCCGATCTTTCGGACGGTTTTCCGGACACAAGGGGGACCAGAATCGGCCGCCCCTTCCATCCAGCAGTGACTCGGCCAGAACCGGACTGTCGCTGACGTGACCCCCTGATTTTCCTCCACGAACGATTAGAGTCTGGCCTGAAGGAAGGACAGACGATGAAGCGTGCAAGGTTTTCAGAAGAGCAGATCATTGGGGTGCTGAAGGAGGCAGAAGCGGGCGCGAAGACCGCTGAT
>CAXRCQ010000111.1:0-3762 GCA_964228845.1 Blastomonas sp. | reverse complement strand
CTATGTCCGCGTGATCGAGGAGCGGCAGGGGTTCAAGATCTGCTGCCCGGAGGAGATTGCCTGGCGGCTGGGCTATATCGATTCGGCGCAGCTCGAAACACTGGCCGCACCGCTGCGCAAGAGCGGCTATGGCGACTATCTCCTGCAATTGCTGGCGGGGTGATCACAGTGGTCCGCAAGCAAATCACCCGCTTTTCGGGTATCTCCGATGGCTGATCTTCTGGTCACCGGCGGCGCTGGCTTTATCGGCGCCAATTTCGTGCGGTACTGGCGGCGCGCTGCCCCCTCCGACGCAATCGTCGTGCTCGATGCACTGACCTATTCGGGCAACCGCGCCAATCTTGACGGGCTCGATGGTGTGGAGCTGATCGTCGGCGATATCTGTGATACCGATCGGGTGCAGCAGCTGCTTGCCGACCGGCAGATCGACACCATCGTCCATTTCGCGGCGGAAAGCCATGTCGACCGGTCGATCGCCGCGCCAGATGCGTTCGTCACCACCAATATCATCGGCACGCACAGCCTGCTCAAGGCGGCCAAGGCGGCAGGGCTGGATACAGGCAGCGGCAGGCCGCACCGGTTCCACCATATCTCCACTGACGAGGTCTACGGATCGCTGGGGCCGGGCGACGCCGCATTCCATGAAGCCACCGCCTATGCGCCCAACTCGCCTTATGCCGCGTCGAAAGCCGCAGCGGATCATCTGGTGCGCGCCTATCATCGGACCTATGGGCTGGAGACGACGATCAGCCATTGTTCGAACAATTACGGGCCCCTGCAATTTCCCGAAAAGCTCATTCCGCTGTTCATCCTGAACGCGCTGTCGGGCCGCGCGCTGCCGATCTATGGCGATGGCCTGAACCGGCGCGACTGGCTGCATGTCGAGGACCATTGCCGCGGCATCGCGCTGATCCTCGAACGGGCGCGCGCCGGCGAGGTCTATCATGTCGGTGGCGGGCAGGAGCTGACCAACCTCGAGGTGGTCGCTGCGATCTGCAGCGCAATCGATGCGGCCTTTGCGGCCGTCCCTGCGCTCGCCAAGCGCTTTCCCGGTGCCCCGGCGGCAAGGGGCATGGAAACCGCAACCCTCAGGACCTTCGTGGATGACCGCAAGGGGCACGACCGGCGTTATGCGATCGACGACGGCAAGATCCGCGACGCGCTCGGCTATACCCCGTTGCGCGAATTCGCGAAAGGCTTTGCCGAAACGCTGCAATGGTATCTGGCGAACGAGACGTGGTGGCGGCCGTTGCTCGCGCGATGACGATCAGCGCCCGATGCCGAAGCGCGCCAGCACCGCGTCGGCGATCGTGCAGGCGTCGGACCAGGTGGCATTGAAGCCCGACGCGTCGCCATAATAGGGGTCGGCCACGGCCTGGCCTTCGCGCCCCGGGACCAGATCGAGCGCGAGCATGAGTTCCGCCGGGCTGTCCATCGGCGCGATGCGGCGAAGGCCCGCCAGATTGTCGTGATCCATGGCGAGGATCAGGTCGAAGCGATGGAAATCGTCATCGCTGACCTGCCGTCCGCGCAAGCCCGAAATGTCAATACCATGCGCGCGCGCAACCGCGATCGCGCGCGGATCGGGCGGGTCGCCGGCATGCCAGCCGCCGGTGCCCGCCGAATCGACCGTCCAGCCAAGATCGCGCTGGCGCACCTGGTAGCGCAGTGCGCCATCGGCGAGCGGGGAACGACAGATATTGCCGAGGCACACGAACAGGATTGATGGTGTCTGCAACGGGTTGCTCCCTTCTGCCGGTCGTTTGACGCTTGCGTCACCTTGGCGCTCTGCTAGCCAAGAGCACGGACGCAGACAACAAAGAGAGGACGGCTATGGCGCAGGCAGAGGCGAATCAGGACATGGCCGCGCAGGATGTCGCGCCTGCGACGAGCGCGACGCCCTATGCCTGGTATGGCCTGTTCATCCTGTTCCTCGTCTATGTGCTCAATTTCATCGACCGGCAGATCATCACCATCCTTGCCCCCGACATCAAGGCGGACCTGGGGCTGGACGATGCCGATATCGGCTTTCTCTACGGCACCGCCTTTGCCGTGTTCTACGCGCTGTTCGGCATTCCGCTCGGGCGTCTGGCCGACAGCTGGCACAGGGTGCGACTGCTCACCGTGGGCCTTGCCATCTGGTCGGCGATGACGGCGGTATCGGGCTTCGCGAAAAATGGCACGATGCTGGGCCTGGCGCGCATGGGCGTCGGCGTCGGCGAGGCGACCGCGAGCCCGTCTGCCTATTCGCTGATCTCGGACATGTTCCCCAAGCGCATGCGCGGCACCGCGCTCGCCATCTATTCTGCGGGGCTCTATTTCGGGGGCGGCATCTCGCTGATGATCGGCGGGTTCATCGTCGCAGGCTGGAACAATGCCTATCCCGGCGGCGGTCCGCTCGGGCTGGTCGGCTGGCAGGCGGCGTTCCTGGCCGTGGGCGTGCCGGGACTGCTGCTCGCCGCCTGGGTGGCGACGATGCGCGAACCGGTGCGCGGGCTGGTCGACGGGCTGCCGACCCCGCCCTCGACCGAACCGTTTCGCGGTTTCGTGCAGGAGCTGTTTGCGGTCATTCCGCCATTCACCCTGTTCGCTGCCCTGCAACGCGGCCCCAAGGCTCTCGGAATCAATGTCGCGGTGCTCGGCCTGCTTGGCATCGGCGCCTTCGGCATGATCGCGCTCACGGGTGCGACGCTGCAATGGCTGTGCATCGCCATCGGCTATTATGCCGTGTTTTCCTGGGCCTCCTCGCTGCGCGCGCGCGACAAGGCGACCTTCGCGCTGATCTGGGGATCGCCCGCCTTTCTGTGCACGATCCTGGGCTATGGCTGCGTCGCCTTTCTCTCCTATGCCACCACCGCCTTCGGACCGACCTATGCCGCGCAGGTGCTGGGCGAGGAGACCGCGAAGATCGGTTTCTGGATCGGCGGCTTCGGCGCGCTCGGCGGGTTCCTGGGCGTGATCCTGGGCGGGCGCATGTCCGATGCTTTGCGCGCGCGCAGCGAATCGGGGCGGATCATGGTGATCGCCTTCGGGCTCATCACCCCTGTGATCCCGGTGATCCTGGCCTATACCACCGCCAACGACCCCAATTCGGACGCCGATTTCATCCGCTTCACGGTCTTCGCCTCGCTCGCCAACCTGTTCGCCAGCTCCGCCCTGGGCGCTGCGGCCGCGACGACGCAGGATCTGGTGATGCCCCGGATGCGCGGCACAGCGACCGCGACCTTCTTCCTCGCCACCACGCTGTTCGGGCTGGCGCTCGGCCCCTATCTTGCCGGGCAGATGTCGGTGATCTCGGGCAGCCTTTCGACCGGGGTGCTCTCGATCCTGGTGATCGTGCCGGTGGGCCTGACGCTGCTGTTCTTCGCCTACAGGCTGGTGCCGCTGGCCGAGCGTACCGTGGTCGAGCGTGCGCGCGCGGCGGGCGAACCGGTCTAGGTCCTATTTCAGGATCTGGTTCATCTCGATCAGCGTGCCATCGGGATCGAAGAAATTGCACCCTCTCACCCGAATGACCGGCCCGCCGTTGCGACCGGGATATTCCTGCATCCGGGGCGGCGCGGTCATGGTGACGCCGGGCACCTTCGCGGCAGCGGCGCAGCGGCCATCGACATCGTCGGTGTTCATCACGATGACGTGCCCGCCCGGTCCCATGCGCTTCGGGTAAGGCCCCGGATCGGGCAGTGGCGGATCCACCCATTGCATCAGCCCGATCCAGCCGATGAACGGGTCGTTCGAATTGAGCAGCACCAGCCGCGCCTT
>CAXRCQ010000110.1:0-3407 GCA_964228845.1 Blastomonas sp. | reverse complement strand
TCCGCGAGGCGGGTGGCGACCGGTCTGCGGTAACCGCCGGCACGATGGTCATCGCCGACCAGATCGACATCAGGGTGACCGCAGAACCCGGCAGCGGCTTTCTCGACCGCATGATCGCGCTGGTCGAAGGTGCCAGCCGCCAGAAGACGCCCAACGAGATCGCACTCACGGTTCTGCTCACCGGCCTGACGCTGATCTTCCTGATCGCGGTCGGCACCCTCCCCGCCTTCGCAGCTTATGCCGGGGGCGAGATTGCGGTTCCGGTGCTGATCGCGCTGTTCGTCGCGCTCATCCCCACCACCATCTCGGGACTGCTCTCGGCGATCGGCATCGCCGGGATGGACCGGCTGATCCGCTTCAACGTGCTCGCCAAATCGGGCCGAGCGGTCGAGGCGGCGGGCGACATCAGCACGCTGCTGCTCGACAAGACGGGCACGATCACCATCGGCGATCGTCAGGCGAGCGAATTCGTGCCGCTACCGGGTGTGGCTCTTGTCGATCTGGTCGCCGCTGCCCGCCTTTCGAGCCTGGCCGATACCACGCCCGAGGGCCGTTCGATCGTGGCGCTGGCGGGGGATGGCGACGCCATGCCCGCAGGGGCCGAGCCGATTGCGTTCACCTCGCAGACGCGGGTCAGCGGGCTGATGATCGGCGAACGCGCGCTGATCAAGGGTGCGGTCGATGCCGTGCTGCGGCGACTGGGCGACTGGGCCGATCCGACCGCTGCCGCCTCGCTTCGTCAGGCATCCGAGAGCATTGCTCGGTCGGGCGGCACGCCGCTCGCCGTCGCCGATGACAACCGGCTGCTCGGCGTCGTCCACCTCAAGGACATCGTCAAGGCGGGTATCCGCGAGCGCTTTGCGGAACTCCGCCGGATGGGCATCCGCACGGTCATGATCACCGGAGACAATCCGCTCACCGCGGCCTCGATCGCGGCCGAAAGCGGCGTGGACGACTTTCTCGCCGAGGCGACCCCGGAGGACAAGCTGGCGCTGATCCGCAAGGAACAGGCGGGCGGCAAGCTGGTCGCGATGTGCGGCGACGGCACCAACGATGCACCCGCGCTGGCGCAATCGGATGTCGGAGTCGCAATGAACACCGGCACCCAGGCCGCGCGCGAGGCGGGCAACATGGTCGATCTGGACAGCGATCCTACCAAGCTGATCGAGATCATCGGCATCGGCAAGCAGCTGCTGATGACGCGCGGTGCGCTGACCACTTTTTCGATCGCCAATGACGTCGCGAAATATTTCGCCATCCTGCCCGCTATCTTCGTCGTGCTCTATCCCTCGCTGGGCGTGCTCAACGTGATGGGGCTGGCAACGCCGTCGAGCGCGATCCTGTCGGCGATCATCTTCAATGCGATCATCATTCCGCTGCTGGTGCCGCTGGCCTTGAAGGGCGTGGCCTATCGACCGATGCCCGCTGCCAGCCAGTTGCTGCGCAACCTGGGCATCTATGGCCTGGGCGGCGTAGTCGCGCCGTTCATCGGCATCAAGCTTATCGACATCGCCGTTGCCGGCCTCGGCCTGGCCTGAGCGAGAGGACCTATCATCATGCTTGCATCCTTGCTTACCGTCGCGCTGATCGTCGGCGGCGCAGCCCTGCTCTCCTGGCCGCTGGGCCAGTTCATGGCGGCGCTCTTCTCCGGCCGCTACGCCAGGGCCGATAGCCTGTTCGCCCGCATTGCCGGTTCATCGCAGGACCAGGACTGGAAGGCATATTCGGTCGCGCTGCTGGTCTTCAACGCGGTGATGTTCGCCTTCGTGTTTGCGCTGCTCTCGCTCCAGCACCTGCTGCCGCTCAATCCTGACGGTCAGGGAGCCGCGTCGATCGATCTCATATTCAACACCGCCGCATCATTCACCACCAATACCAACCTTCAGCATTATTCGGGCGAGAGCACCTGGAGCTATCTGGCGCAGCTGGCCGGGCTGATGTGGCTTCAGTTCGTCTCGGCCGCGACCGGCATCGCCGCGCTCGCCGCGCTGGCGCGTGGTATCGCGGGCCAGCCGAACATGGGCAATTTCTTCATCGACCTGCAACGCGCCGCGTTTTGCGTGCTGCTGCCGATCGCACTGGTCGTGGCGCTGTCACTGGCGGCATCGGGCGTGCCGATGACGCTGGAAGGGGCAGCACAGGTGACGACGCTGGAGGGCGCGGCGCAGACCATCGCGCGTGGCCCTGCGGCGGCCTTTGTCGCGATCAAGCAGCTCGGCACCAATGGCGGCGGCTTTTTCGGACCCAATTCGACGCACCCGTTCGAGAACCCGACACTCTGGGCGAATTTCATCGAGATGGCCTCGCTAATTCTCATCCCGATGGCCTGCGTCTGGATGTTCGGCCGGATGATCGGACGCATCCGCCATGCCGGTGTGATCTTCGGCGTGATGGCGGCGCTGCTGCTGGTCAAGATGACGGCGGTCATCGCCTTCGAGGCCACGCCGACCCAGGCTTTTGCCGACCTGCCGATCGAGCAGGGCGTGGGCAATCTGGAGGGCAAGGAACTGCGCCTTGGTGCCACCATAGGCCCGCTCTGGGCGGCGCTGACCACATCGACCAGCAACGGCTCGGTGGGGGCCATGCATGACAGCCTCAATCCGCTCACAGGGCTGGTTCCGATGGCCGGCATGTGGCTCAACGAGACCTTTGGCGGCGTCGGCGTCGGCATGATCAACATGTTCCTCTACATCGTCGTTGCGGTATTCGTGGCGGGCATGATGGTCGGCCGCACGCCCGAATATCTCGGTCACCGGATCGAGGGGCGCGAGATGCGGCTGGCGGTGCTGGCGCTGATCAGCCACCCGGTGCTGATCCTGGGCGGGACCGCGCTGTTCGCGGCCACGACCTGGGGCGTCGATACGCTGAACAACAGCGGCGCGCATGGCTTCTCGGAGATTCTCTACGAGTTCAGCTCTGCGGCAGCCAATAACGGCTCGGGATTCGAAGGCCTGGGCGATAACACCGCTCCCTGGAACTTGGCGACGGGCATCGTGATGCTGATCGGCCGCTATCTGCCGATCCTCGTTCCGCTCGCCATTGTCGGATCGCTGATGGCCAAGCGGCGCAGCGCGGAGAGCGCGGGCACGCTCAGCGTGGAGAGCAATACGTTCGGCATCATGCTGCTGATCACCATCCTGATCTTCGGCGCGCTCACGTTCTTCCCCGCTGCGGCGCTCGGACCGATCGCCGAACATGTCACGCTGATGCGTTGAAGCCAGGCCAGACAAGGAACACCAACATGAATCATATCCTCCCCTCGCTGCGGCTGTGGATCGCGACTTTGCTGATCTGCGTCCTGGCATATGGCGCGGTTGTCTTGGGCTTTGCCCAGACCGTCGCGCCCTTCCAGGCGAATGGATCGATCATCGTGCATAATGGCAGGCCGATCGGCAGCCGGCTGATCG
>CAXRCQ010000109.1:0-2352 GCA_964228845.1 Blastomonas sp. | reverse complement strand
CGCCGTGAATGCGGATGGTGCGAATGCCCGCGGAATCGGTTTCGACTTCCAGCTTCGCTCCAAAGCCGCGCAGCATCCGCTCGGAATGGTCGCGGGTCGGGACCGGCTCGATCACGGTGGTGATCCCCGGCGTGTTAAGACCGGCGAGCAGCACTGCGCTTTTCACCTGGGCGCTGGCGACGGGCAGGCGGTAGGTAATCGGCACGGCGGGATTTGCGCCGCGCAGGGTGAGGGGGAGCCGTCCGCCTTCGCTTGCATCGAACGCCGCGCCCATCTGGCTCAGCGGTTCGATCACCCGGCCCATCGGGCGCTTGGACAGGCTGGCATCGCCAACGAATGTTGCTGAGATCGCATGGCTGGCGACCAGACCCATCAGCAGGCGGGTGGACGTGCCCGAATTGCCCATGTCGAGCGGCGCTTCGGGCTGAAGCAGCGCGCCAACGCCGACGCCGTGGACCGACCATTCGCCTTCGCCCAGGCGTTCGACGCTGGCGCCCATCGCCCGCATCGCAGCGGCTGTGGCGAGCACGTCTTCACCCTCCAGCAGTCCGGTCACGCGGGTTTCCCCCACGGCCAGCGCGCCCAGCATGATCGAACGATGGCTGATCGACTTGTCGCCCGGAACGCGGATCGTCCCCTTCAGCGGGCCGCTGGGCTGGAAACGGCGCGGGCGGGGAGCGGAATTGGCTGGAGCGGTCAAAGGTCTATCCCATTCGTCATCCCGGCGCAGGCCGGGATCCAGTCCCTGCAAAAAAAGCATCGCTGTGCGATACCTTGTAGTTTGCTGGGTTCCGGCCTGCGCCGGAATGACGGGATCGTCCTGCGACGGATGCAAGTCAGTAAAATGCGCGCGGCTTTTGACAGCGCGGTCCCGCTATGGCAAGGCGCGCCCGCGCTGGGACTGGCGCAACTGCCTCCCAATACGTATTTAGCTATTTTCCGCGAGGCCCCGGTGGGCCAGCGCTAGTGAGGAATTCTATGGCCAAGGCTGAATGGGGCGCCAAGCACGGCTGCCCGAAGTGCGGCACCCGCTTCTACGATCTGGGCAAGGACGATCCCGTCACTTGCATCGAATGCGGCTATGCCTGGCATCCCGAGCCGGTGCTCAAGTCGAAGCAGCCGATTCCTTATGAAGAAATTCAGAAGGAAAAGGTTGAAGTGGTCGAGGATACCGATCTCGCCGATGCCGATCTGGACATCGACGAAGACGGCGATTCGCCGGACAACGACGTCGATCTCGGCGGTGATGACGACCTTGGCGTTGGCATCGACGACGGTGACGACAGCGACGACAATTAACCTCTTGCCAAGCGCGAAGGTCGCCACTAGAGGGGCGGCCTCTCGCGATTGATCACGAGGGCGATGGGCCTCCCAGGGCTTGTCGGGATGAATGGAATGGGGCCTTAGCTCAGCTGGGAGAGCGCTACAATGGCATTGTAGAGGTCAGCGGTTCGATCCCGCTAGGCTCCACCATTCCGAAGGTTTTGAATGCTTTAGCGGCAAGCTGGTCGGCGAGGTTTCGCCCACCGGCTTTTTTCGCGTTTTGGAGTAAAGTCGCGCATGTTTGACGCCCTTTCAGACCGGCTTGGCACTGTCTTTGACAGGCTGCGCGGTCGTGGTGCGCTCAGCGAACAGGACGTTCGCGATGCCATGCGCGAAGTGCGAATCGCACTGCTCGAAGCAGACGTGGCGCTGCCCGTCGTGCGCCGGTTCATCGACGAGGTAACCGAAAAGGCCGTCGGCCAGAACGTCCTGAAGTCGGTCACGCCGGGCCAGCAGGTCGTCAAGATCGTCAATGACGCGCTGATCGACATGCTCGGCGGCGAGGACGTGCCGGGGCTGGACCTGAATGCCGCTCCGCCGGTCGTGATCATGATGGTCGGCCTTCAGGGTTCGGGCAAGACCACGACGACGGCCAAGCTGGGCAAGCTGCTCAAGGAAAAGTACGGCAAGAAGGCGTTGATGGCGTCGCTCGACGTCAACCGTCCGGCCGCTCAGGAACAGCTTAAGGTGCTGGGCGAGCAGGTCGAGGTTGCGACCCTGCCGATCGTTGCTGGCCAGCAGCCGACCGAGATCGCCACCCGCGCGCTGCAAGCGGCCAAGCTGCAGGCGATCGACGTGCTCCTGCTCGACACGGCGGGCCGTCTCCACGTCGACCAGGCGCTGATGGACGAAATGCAGGCCGTGGCGCGCATCGCCAAAACTTTCCTGTGGATCGCCCTCGTGGCGGAGAAAAGTCCGGCGCTCGAGCGGCCCGTCGTCCAGGCGGGAATCGGAGCCGACGGCTACGCGAACCTCGATAACCGTAGGGGGTGGTGAAATGCTGTCGCTCATCGGATGGCTCGTGTTCGG
>CAXRCQ010000108.1:0-4287 GCA_964228845.1 Blastomonas sp. | reverse complement strand
ATCCGCTCGCGGTGGCAGCCTATAATGCCGGGCCGGGCACTGTGAACAAATGGCTGCGCGCCAATGGCGACCCGCGCATGGGCGGCCTCGATATCGTCGAATGGGTCGAGAAAATCCCGATCTTCGAGACCAAGAATTATGTTCAGCGCGTGCTCGAGAATGCGGTCGTGTATGACGTGATGCACCCGGAACGCGCCACGATGCGGGGCAATAACAAGCTCAGCCGCTATCTGGGCAAGAACTCGCCGGGCTGACGCTCCCACCGTCATGCTGAACCCTTCGCCTTCCCTCAGGACAGGCGTGTTTCAGCACCCATCGTGCCGCGCTGACCGAAAGCGCAATCGGCAAAATGGGCCCTGAAACAAGTTCAGGGTGACGACATTTGCCGTTATGTGGCGAGGCCATGGACCGCCCCAATTACATTACCCCGCAAGGCTATGCCGCGCTCAAGGCGCGCTACGACCAGTTGCTCGGCGTCGAGCGCCCTGCGATCGTCGAGATCGTGAGTTGGGCGGCGGGCAATGGCGACCGCAGCGAGAATGGCGACTATCTCTATGGCCGCAAGCGCATGCGCGAGATCGACCGCGAGCTGGGCCGGCTCGCGCGCAAGATGAAGGCGGCGCGCGTGATCGATCCCGCGACCCAGGCGGACAAGAGCCGCGTCTGGTTCGGTGCCGAGGTCGATATTGCCGACGAGGACGACAACTGGCGCACGCTCACCCTGGTCGGCGATGACGAGCAGGATGCCGGAGCCGGTCGGATCGGCTGGAGCTCCCCGCTCGCCCGCGCGCTCAAGGGCGCGTCGCTGGGCGATCTGCGCACCGTGCAATTGCCTGCCGGTGCGAAGGAATATGAGGTGATGGCGATACGCTATCCGGGGTGACGCGCGGCATTCCGCTTCGCAAACCGGCATGTTAAGAGCCGACAGAACAGCTGGGGACAGTGCCGATGGATTTCATGAATCTCCTGAAATCCTTCGAGAATTTCATCTTCGAAGTGGTGAGCTGGCTGTATTTCTATCCGCGCACCCTATGGCTATCGCTGTTCCGCCCCGGCGAGATGATGGCCTATGCCGATGACGAGCTCGACGATCTGCCTGGCGATCAGTATGAATCGACGATCAGCCCGCCCTTGTTCCTGCTGATCACGATCCTGCTCGCGACCTGGGCATCGGATACGATCTCCGGGCCGGATGATCCGGCCACCACGCCCGCCTTTCTGCTCGACTGGAAGAACTCGCTGCTGCTCACCGCCAGCATCTTCAGCGTGTACCCGCTGGTGATGGCGATCGCCTTGCTGTTCCAGCAGAAACGGCAGATCGATCGCCGCGCGCTACGCCCGCCCTTCTACAGCCAGTGCTTTGTCGCGGCGCCGTTCGCCCTGGCCAATGCCGTCGCCATGGCGCTGTTCGTCCTGGAAACCGCAACCGCGATGATCGGCGGCCTGGCGATCTTCGTGGCCACCTTGCTCTGGTATCTCGTCCTGCAGACGCGCTGGTTTGCCCATCAGCTGGGCCTGTCCACCCTGCGCGCCTGCTGGATCGCCGCAACCGCGATAATGGCCGGCTTTGCCATCACCGGGGCGATTATCGTTACCGTGTTCGGATAGATTCCGGTTCAGCCGCCCCGGATCAGCAGGTTGCGGATTTCGGTCATGTCCTCCATCGCGAAGCGGATTCCCTCGCGGCCGAGCCCCGAGTCCTTCACCCCGCCATAGGGCATGTTGTCGATGCGGAAGCTGGGCACGTCGTTGATGACGACGCCGCCGACATCGAGATGGTCCCAGCAGTCGAACATCTTGAACAGGTCGCGGGTGAACACGCCCGCCTGCAGGCCGAACTTGCTGTTGTTCACCTCGGCCATCGCCGCCTTGAAATCGGTGAACTTGGTCAGCACCGCGACCGGGCCGAACGCCTCTTCGGTGACGATCTTGCAATCATGCGGGACATTTTCGAGCAGCGTCGCCTCGAGCATCGCACCATCGCGCTTGCCGCCGCACAGCAGAGTGCCGCCCTTGGTCACCGCTTCCTGCACCCATCCGTCGAGCCGTGATGCTTCCTTCTCGTGGATCATCGGGCCGATGAACGTGTCGCGATCCTTGGGGTCGCCCGCGATCAGCGTTGCGGTCTTCGCCACCAGCATGTCGCGGAACCGGTCATAGACATCGGCATGGATGAGGATGCGCTGCACCCCGATGCAGCTCTGGCCCGACTGGTAGAACGCGCCGAAGATCACGCGCTCCATCGCGTCTTCCAGGTTCGCATCGGCATCGACGATCACCGCCGCATTGCCGCCAAGTTCGAGCACGACCTTCTTCTTGCCGCAGCGCGCCTTCAGGTCCCAGCCCACATCGGGCGATCCGGTGAAGGACAGGAGCTTGAGCCGGTCGTCGGTGGTGAACAGGTCCGCGCCGTCGCGGCTGGCGGGCAGGATCGAGAACGCGCCCTTGGGCAGGTCGGTCTCGGCCAGGATTTCGCCCATGATGATCGCGCCGAGCGGCGTCCGGCTGGCGGGCTTCATCACGAAGGGGCAGCCGACAGCAATCGCGGGCGCAACCTTGTGCGCGGCGAGATTGAGCGGGAAGTTGAACGGCGAGATGAACGAGCACGGGCCGATCGGCACGCGCTTCCACATGCCGCGATAGCCCTTGGCGCGTGGGCTGATGTCCATGGTCTGGACTTCGCCGGTCATGCGCACCGACTCCTCGGCCGCGATGCGGAAGGTATCGATCAGGCGGCTGACCTCGCCCTCCGAGTCCTTGATCGGCTTGCCCGCCTCGACGCACAGCGCATAGGCCAGTTCGTCGGCACGTTCCTTGAAGCGGGTGACGCAGTGGTTGAGCACCTCCTGCCGCGCATAGCTCGGCATCGCCGCCATCGGCTCGGCCGCCTCGACCGCACCTGCAATGGCAGCATCGATCGTCGCCGCATCGGCCTGCGCCACGCGGAACGCGACCTCGCCGGTGAACTTGTCGGTCACCTCCAGATCGGTGTTCGGCTGCTGC
Organism: Blastomonas sp.; assembly: GCA_964228845.1. Lineage (GTDB taxonomy): Bacteria > Pseudomonadota > Alphaproteobacteria > Sphingomonadales > Sphingomonadaceae > Blastomonas. Next base: position 1,284 of record CAXRCQ010000108.1, on the reverse strand, counting down.
GCCTCGTTGTTGAGATAGAGCGGATAGACGGATTTGAGGGTGGTCATGTGCTGATCCCATAAAGCCCTCTCCCCTTCAGGGGAGAGGGTTGGGAGAGGGGACCGCCCTCCCCCGTTACATTGAAAGGGCAAGTGGGACGCATTCCCCCTCCCCGACCCTCCCCCCTGAAAGGGAGAGGGAATGTGCTGCCTTAAAGCTCCTTCGCCATCTTCTTGATGTCGATATTCAGGATCTGATCGTTCTCCGAATAGTCAACCGGGCAATCGATGAGATGCACGCCCGGCGTGTCGCGCGTATGCGCGAGCAGTTCCTTCAGATGCTCGGCGCTTTCGACGCGATAGCCGTTCGCACCATAAGCCTCGGCATATTTGACGAAATCGGGGTTGCCATAGGTCAGGCCCCAGTCCTTGAAGCCCATGTTCGCCTGCTTCCAGCGGATCATGCCATAGCTGTTATCGTTGAGGATCAGCACGGTCATGTTGAGCCCCAGCCGGACGGCGGTTTCCATGTCCTGGCTGGTCATCATGAAGCCGCCATCGCCGCAGATCGCGAGCACCTTGCGATCGGGATAGACCATCGACGACATCATCGCGCTCGGCAGCCCGGCGCCCATCGTGGCAAGCGCATTGTCGAGCAGCACGGTGTTGGGGCGATAGGCGCAATAGCCGCGCGCGAACCAGATCTTGTACACGCCATTGTCGAGGCAGATGATGCCATCGTCGGGCATGGCGTTGCGGATTTCCTGCACCAGATAGGGCGGGAAGATCGGGAAGCGCGCGTCCTCGGCCAGCTTGTTGGTGTGTTCGAGCTCGGCCTTGCGATAGTCGAGCATATGGTCGAACTTCCACCCGCCATTGGGGACGATGTCTTCCTTCATCTGCCAGATCGCGTTGGCGATATCGCCGATCACCTCGATCTCGGGGAAATAGACCGGATCGACCTCGGCGGTCTTGGTCGAGATATGGATGACAGGGGTACCGCCCGGCTGCATGAAGAAGGGCGGCTTCTCGATCACGTCGTGGCCGACATTGATGATGCAGTCCGAATCCTCGACCGCGCGGTGCACGAAGTCTCCCGACGACAGCGCAGCACAGCCCAGGAACAGCGGGTGGCGTTCATCGATCACGCCCTTGCCGAGTTGCGTCGTGAGGAACGGGATTCCGGTCTTTTCGACGAACTGGCGCAGCATTCGCCCGGTCATCTTGCGGTTGGCGCCTGCACCGATGACCAGAACCGGCGCCTTGGCCTTTTCCAGCGCGGCGACGGCAAGGCGCACGGCCTTAG
>CAXRCQ010000107.1:0-8285 GCA_964228845.1 Blastomonas sp. | reverse complement strand
TGCGCTTGGCATCCTGTGGGAGGTTTACCATTGCAGGGGACGAAGGTTCCCGGCGCAGCCCATGCCGATCAGGCGATCGTCGTGCCTTCGATCCGTTCGATCTCGCGCTTGGGTTCGGTCGTTTTCGCGCTCGGTGCCGGGGTGATGGATTGCAGCGCGGCGCCCGGAGCGACGCCGAGCAGCTGCTTGAGCCGTGCGCGGAAATTGGCGAGTTCGCTGCCCGAAAGCTGCGCGCGGGTGGTGAACTTGACCGAATTGGGGTCGACCGCGCGGCCACCGCGATAGAGCTCGTAATGCAAATGCGGGCCGGTCGAAAGGCCGGTGGAACCGACATAGCCGATCACCTGGCCGCGCCGCACGCGCATGCCGTTGCTCACCGCGATGCGGCTCATATGGCCATAGCCGGTGGCGATATTGCCGCCATGGGCGATGCGGACGAAATTGCCGTAGCCGCCCTTGCGCCCGGCATAGTTGACCACGCCGTCCGCCGTCGCATAGATCGGCGCGCCGGTGCCTGCCTTGAAATCGATGCCGCTGTGCATGCGGCGGAAGCCCAGGATCGGGTGGCGGCGATAGCCGAAGCCCGAGGTGACCGCGCCATTGACCGGACGGGCGAACTCGCCGCGCGTCTCGCCGACGCCCGAGGCCTCGAACCATTGCACATTGTTGCCGCTTTTCCAGCGCAACATCTGCGCGCGCGGCTTGCCGCCGCGTTCGAGGCCTGCATAGAGCAGCTCGCCCAATTCGACCTCGCCGGTCGCGGCGCGCTTGTAATCGACGATGATGTCGAACTCGTCGGTCGCGCGGATGTCGTTGCCAATCGAAAGCTGCGTCGCCAGGGTGCGCAGATAGGCCTGGATCGCCGATGGCGGCGCTCCTGCGGCGCGCGCCGAGCGGTACAGGCTGGAGCCGACCGTGCCGCGAATGCGCAAGGGGGTCGCGTCGACCAGAATGGGCTTCTGCACCAGATCGAGCGCCGAGCCCGCGCGGACGATCTCGACATTGAGGTCGAAGCGCGCGCGGAAGGCGATCGATTCCACCGGGCGCGGCTGGTTGCGCGCGAACCGGCGACCGAGCGTGATGTCGATGCGGGTGCCGTCGCGAATGTCGCCGAGCGGCACCACCGAGGACACACGATTGGCCACTGCCTGCGCGTCGCCGCTGCCTACGCCCGCGCGCTGCATCACGCGGAGGAAGCTGTCGCCGCGCCCGATGGTGGCAGCAAGCTCGATGGTCGGGCGCTCGGGCGCCTGACGCAGCGCGACCACCGCGTCGGGCGCGCCCATGGCATGCCCGGTATCGCTGCCGAACGCCATCGGCATGATGGTCTGGCTACGCAGTTCCTCTTGCGCGACCGGTGCCGGGGGGGTGGCAGCCGCACCCAGCGGGCTGACGCCGGGCCACACGGCATAGGCACCGGTGCACAGCAGACACAAGGTGCCCAGGCCACGAAACCATTCGAGGCTGCCGATATTCTGGCCGAGATCGGGCGTCCAGTTGGTATCCTGGATGAACTGGCGGGTGCGGGAAAGGCGCTGCCTGATCGCGGCAAGGCCGGTCACTGGCGCGGGCAGGGCGGGCGCCGGCGCAGCGGGCCGGGTGGGCGTGGGGAGTACATCGGCCAGCGACAATCTGGCACTGGCGGCACCGGCCCCCAAAAGCTGTTCGCGTTGCTGAAACAAGACCGACCCCTTGCCGCCATTCCTCCCGTGCAGATCTGCAAAAGACCGGCGCGATGACGTTTTCCTCGCCGCAATCTGTGTGGACATGACCGGTTAAAGTCAAATTAACCCGGGGTGTAAAACCCTGTCTCCGGGATGAGCGGTGCAAGAAGCCCGATCAGCGGCGCAACCTATCCACAGGGCTTTGCATGCGGGCCTTGCAATGCCCGTGCCCTGCCATGATGTAGGGGATGGAGGCTGCTCGCATGACCCGATTTTCGCCGAGCCCCGTCACAGCCGTGCTGGGCCCGACCAACACCGGCAAGACGCACCTCGCCATCGAGCGGATGTGCGCGCATTCCAGCGGCCTGATCGGCTTTCCGCTCCGCCTGCTCGCGCGCGAGGTCTATGACCGGGTGGTGAAGATCAAGGGCCCCAACGAGGTCGCACTGGTCACTGGCGAGGAGCGGATTGTGCCGCCCGGCGCGCGCTGGTTCCTTTCCACCGCCGAAAGCATGCCGCTCGATCAGGGGCGCGATTTCGCCTTTGTCGCGATCGACGAGGCGCAACTGGGCGCGCATCCCGAACGCGGGCATGTGTTCACCGACCGGGTGCTCAATGCGCGCGGACGCGACGAGACCATGATCCTCGGCTCCGAAGCCATGGCACCGATGATCCGCGCGCTCGTGCCCGATGCCGAGATTATCGGCCGTCCGCGCTTCTCGACGCTCAGCTATGCCGGGATCAAGAAGCTCTCGCGCCTGCCCCCGCGCAGCGCGATCGTCGCCTTTTCGGCCGAAGAGGTCTATGCGGTGGCCGAGATGCTGCGGCGTTTCAGAGGCGGCGCGGCGGTCGTCATGGGCGCCTTGAGCCCCGCGACGCGCAATGCCCAGGTCGCGATGTATCAGGCGGGCGAGGTCGATTATCTCGTCGCCACCGACGCGATCGGCATGGGGCTCAACATGGATGTCGAGCATGTCGCCTTCGCCTCGCTGCACAAATATGACGGCGCGCGCCGGCGGCGGCTGACGCTGGCCGAGATGGCGCAGATTGCCGGGCGCGCGGGGCGGCACCAGCGCGACGGCACGTTCGGTTCGGTCGCGGGCCATCACGATGCGCAGTTCACCGACGAGGAGATCGAGCGGATCGAGCAGCACAGCTTTCCGCCGCTCAAGTCGCTGTTCTGGCGCGAATCCCGGCTTCGCTTCGACAGCCTGGGCACCTTGATCGCCGATCTCGAGCGGTTGCCCTCCAGCCCGGTGCTGAAACCCGCGCCCGAGGCGATCGATCTCGCCGTGCTGCGCCGTCTGGCCGACGATCCGCATGTTGCGGCGAGCGTGCGCGGCCAGGCTGCGGTGCGGCGCTTCTGGTCGGTGTGCAGCCTGCCCGATTTCCAGCATCGCGGGGCGGAGCATCACGCCAGTTTCGTCGCCCAGCTCTGGCAGCATCTGGGCCAGGGACTGGGCCATATCCCGGTCGATTTCATCGCGCGCAAGATTGCCGATCTCGATTCGGTGCAGGGCGATGTCGAGAAGCTGGGCGCGCGTATCGCCGCGATCCGCACCTGGGCCTATGTCGCGCAGCGCCGCGACTGGCTCGCCGATCCGGCAGAGATGGCGGGCCGTGCGCGCGAGGTCGAGGAGCGGCTGTCCGACGCACTGCACCGCGCGCTGGCGCAGCGCTTCGTCGACCGGCGCACCGCGGTACTGTTGCGCGGGCTGGGCGGCGATGCCTCGCTGCTGCCGGTGACGCTCGAAGAGGGCGATGCGATCTGCGTCGATGGCGAACCGATCGGGCATCTGAACGGGTTTTCGTTCGTCGTCGATGCGCAGGCGCGGCTGGCCGACCGCAAGCTGCTGGTCGCCGCCGCTGACCGCCATCTGCCCGGACTGCTCGCCCGGCGCGCGCGCGATCTGATCGCCGATGGGGCCAAGGCGCTTGGCCTCGGCGCGGACGACAAGGGGCGGCCAGCGCTGTTCTGGCACGGCCAGCGCATCGGTTTGCTGGTGCGCGGGGCGTCGCTCGGCCACCCGCGCTTCCAGCCCGACCGCGCGCTCGATGCCATCCCCCGACCCGATCACGAGGCACTGCTCGCGCATGTCAACGACTGGCTGGAGGCGCATCTCAGAAAGGCGCTCGCGCCGGTCCGCGCACTGACCAGGGCAGCGGAGGACAAGCGCTGTTCGGGCCCGTTGCGCGCGCTGCTGATACAACTGGTCGAGGCGGGCGGGGCAATCGCGCGGAGCGAAGCCGAACCGCTACTCGCCGCGCTCGATGGGCCTGCGCGGCAGGTGCTGCAGCGGCTGGGCGTGCGGTTGGGCAGCCTGGATGTGTTCTGCGCCGCGATGATCCGGCGCGATTGTCAGGCGATGCTGCGGCTGATGCGCGCAGTGCGATCGGGCGCGGCCCTGCCGCAAGCACTCGATCCCGCGATCGAGAGCCTGCGTGCGGTCGTTCCGGCTTCGGCGCTGCCGAACGAGGAGCACCCGGCCTATCGCGCGCTCGGCGACCAGGCGCTGCGTGTCGACATGGCGGAAAAGCTGATCCGCGCCGCGCATGACGGCAAGGGCGCGGCGCAGAGCTTCGTCATCGATCCCGCGCTCGCGATTTCGATGGGGCTCAGCGCCGGCAATGCCGAACGGCTGATGCGCGCGGCGGGCTTCCGGCGCGATGCGGCCAAGGGCGAGGACACGGCGGACAAGCAAAAGTTATGGCGCTGGCGGGGTCTGGCGCGCAAGAAGAAGCAGGCTCCAGCGGCGGAGCAAGAGCATCGGGGACATTTTGCCGCGCTGAAGGAATGGAAGGTGGCGATTGGCTGAAAAGCGCGGCGGGGCATCCCCATCGATCGGCAGCGCGGGCGCGCATATGCGCATGGACCTGCTGCTCTGGTATCTGCGGCTGGTGCGCAGCCGCTCGCAGGGCAAGATGCTCGCCGAACAGGGGGTGATCCGCAGCAACGGCAACCGTGTCGTCAAGGCGCATCACGCGGTGCGTTGCGGCGATATTCTCACCGTACCCCAGGGATCGCGCGTGCTGGTGCTGCAGATCGACCATCTGCCCTGGCGGCGGGGTCCGGCAGACGAGGCGCTGGCCTGCTATAGCGAACCCGGCGAGGTTCGCGCTACCGGCTAAAGCAAGGCTTTGCGGCCCCAAGGCAGCGCCATATTGACGCACCGGCCTTGTCACAATAGCAAGGCGCCCAGAATCACTGCGGCATCACCATGCCATCACCACGCCCGACCGGCCTTGCGCGCCGGGACGCATTCAGGGAGCGATCACAGCCGATGACCTATGTTGTCACCGACGCCTGCATCAAGTGCAAATATATGGACTGCGTCGAAGTGTGTCCGGTGGACTGCTTCTATGAGGGCGAGAACATGCTGGTGATCAACCCCAGCGAATGCATCGACTGCGGCGTGTGCGAACCCGAATGCCCGGCCGAAGCCATCCTGCCCGATACCGAGGACGGCCTGGAGCAGTGGCTCGAGCTCAACACCAAGTACAGCGCCGAATGGCCGAATATCACGGTCAAGCGCGACAGCCCGCCCGATGCCGACGAGTACAAGGGCAAGGACGGCAAGTACGAGGCCTATTTCTCGCCGGAGCCGGGTGAGGGCGACTGATCGGCCCTGGCGCGACGCGCCTTACCCACCCCCAGCCCCTCCCTTGCAGCGAGGGGAGCTTTTTTGAGTGCGACGAACAGACAATTCCCCTCCCTGGACAGGGAGGGGCCAGGGGTGGGTCGTCAGCGCCGACCTGTTTTCGGCCATCCGCCTCGCCGCACATGCAAACGTTGGCGGTTTCCGTAGCGTAATGCCCCCAGCGCGGTTGTATTTTGGCGCGCAGCCCCCATCTAGGGCCGGAATGGCCATTACGGGGTGGCTATTTTGTGACGAATCTGTTAAGTGCCGGCTATTGGCGCAGCGGGTTTGCGCTGATGGGTGTCCCACTCTCGGCACATTTTGAGGAGAATTGCTCGAACGGCAGACGCGCAAGTTCGAAGAGACTCCCGCTTCCCCTGAATACAGAAAGGTTTTTGAATGGCCGCCAAAGCGCTGTCTTTTGATGTAGGCGATTATGTGGTTTATCCCAAGCACGGTGTCGGCCGTGTTGTGGAACTTCAGAAGGAAGAAATTGCCGGCATGCAGCTCGAGCTGTACGTGCTGCGCTTCGAAAAGGAACGGATGACCCTGCGCGTTCCTGTGAACAAGGTCGAAAGCATCGGCATGCGCAAGCTGTCGTCTGACAAGACGCTGCGCGAAGCGATGGAAACCTTGAAGAGCAAGCCCAAGGTCAAGCGCACCATGTGGTCGCGCCGCGCCCAGGAATATGAAGCCAAGATCAATTCGGGCGACCTTGTCTCGATCGCCGAAGTGACCCGCGACCTGTTCCGTCCCGACGACCAGCCCGAACAGAGCTATTCGGAACGGCAGATCTTCGAAGCCGCATCGAGCCGCCTGGCGCGTGAGCTGGCCGCGATGGAAAAGACCGACGAGCCCGCCGCGCTCAAGAAGATCCTCGAGATCCTGAACGCCGCCGCGCCGCAATATTACGAAGCCGCCGAATAAGCGCTTTCGCGTTTGACGCATCAGCAAGACCCCGGATCGGTGGAGGCCGATCCGGGGTCTTGCTTTGTGTAGATACCGATCCCTACCCGTCATTCCCGCGAGCGCGGGAATCCCGCTTCTGCGCCGCGCCCTGAAAAAAGCGGGACCCCCGCCTGCGCGGGGGTGACGAGCAGGGCAATGCTGCGTGACTGGTTGCAGCGCTTTTCGGCATCAGGCACGATGGCACCGAGCAAGACAGGGGGGAGCCAATCGTGACCAGTCAGGCCTGGCCGCCGATCGATCATCGACCCGGCTTCACGCTGCCCGCATTGCTGTTCTGGGCTGCGATCCTCTCGACGCTGCCGGTGCTGTGGCTCAACGCGCTGCCCGCGCTGGGCGGCGGGGCGCAGCGGGGCCATGCCGATCACAGCCTGTGGATCGTGCTCCACACGATGACCGGCTTCCTGACGCTCGTCTCGGGCTTTCTCGCGCTGTACATGGGCTGGACCCGCGCCGCGTTCGAATATCACCGGCATACCGGTTGCACCTATGTCGGTGCAGGCATGACCATGGCGTTCGTCGCTCTGTTCCTTGCGATCAGCGATCCGCACCGCAATCCGGCGACCGGCTGGGCCACGGGTACGCTCGCGCTGGCATGGCTGGTCGCGACCTCGATGGGCTGGCGGCAGGGCAGCCGCAAAGCGTGGCGCTCGCACCAGATGTGGATGATCCGCTCGATGGTGCTGACCTGGACGTTCGTCTTCTGCCGCCTGGCGCAGCGGCTGGGTGACATGGACGGGATCGCCCCGGCTTTCGGCATCTGGGCGTTCTGGATCGGGCCGCTGCTGATCGCGGAGATCGGGCTGCAGCTGTGGAACCGCCGCAGCCCCGCCCGATAGGACGCGCTCAGCTCTTGTACAGCCCGTCGAGCCGCTCCTGATAGCGACCCCGGATGACATGCCGCCGGATCTTCATCGAGGGCGTCATCTCGCCATTCTCGATCGTGAACGGCTCGTCGGCGAAATTGAACTGGCGCACCTTCTCGATCACCGACAGCTCGGCATTGACCCGGTCGATCGCCGCGCGCACCGCTGCCTTGAACTGCGGATTGGCCTGGAGCGTGGCAAAATCCACCTTGAGTCCCTGCGCGCTCGCCCATTCCATCGTCCATTCGGGATCGGGCACGACCAGCCCGACCAGATAGGGCCGCCGGTCGCCGACCACCATCGCCTGGTGGATTTCGGGCTGCAGCGTCAGCATGCCCTCGACCTTTTGCGGCGAGACATTGTCGCCCTTGTCGTTGACGATCAGATCCTTCTTGCGGTCGGTGATCGCGATGCGCCCGGCCTCGTCGATATGGCCGATATCGCCGGTGTGCAGCCAGCCGTCCTTGAGCACGCGCGCGGTCTCTTCAGGGTTCTGCCAGTATCCGTGCATGACGAGCTCGCCGCGCACCAGGATCTCGCCATCCTCGGCGATGCGCACTTCGGTATCGGCGAGCGGCGGGCCGACCGTGTCCATCTTGATACCGACCCTGGGCCGGTTGCACGCGATGATCGGTGCAGCCTCGGTCTGGCCATAGCCCTGCAGCAGGGTGAGCCCAAGCGCGTGGAAGAACACGCCGATCTCAGGATTGAGCGGCGCGCCGCCCGAGACCATCGCCTTGATCCGCCCGCCGAACCGCGCCTGGATCTTGGGGCGCAGGCTTTTCGACAGGATGAAGTCCATCGGCTTGTCGAGCAGGCCGTCGCGCCCGCCGAGCTGCTTCTCGCCCAGCTTCATCGCGCGTTCGAACAGGAAATTCGCGACCTTGCCCTGTTTCTGGATCTGCTTGAGGATGCGCGCGCGCAGCACCTCGAACAGCCGCGGCACCACGACCATCAGCGTCGGGCGCACCTCCTCGATATTGCTCGCAAGCTTTTCCAGCCCTTCGGAATAATAGATCTGCGCGCCCAGCCCGATCGGGAAGAACTGGCCGGCGCTATGCTCATAGGCGTGGCTGAGCGGCAGGAACGAGAGGAAGGCGTCATCCTCGTCCAGGCCAAAATCTTCGGCCAGAATCCGGGCCGCGCCATCG
>CAXRCQ010000106.1:0-2711 GCA_964228845.1 Blastomonas sp. | reverse complement strand
ACCGGTGCGCTCTATTCGGTCGAGGGGCTGCAGAATCTCGAGGGCAAGGCGGAAAATCTCGACCGGCTGTACAGCGTCGGCATGCGCATGGCGGGGCTGGTGCATTTCTTCGATAACGAGCTCGCCGGTTCGATGCACGGGGAGCGCAAGGGCGGGCTGACCCCGTTTGGCCGCAAGATGGTGCGCGCGATGGAGGCGAAGGGCATCATCGTCGATATCGCGCATTCGAGCCACACGGCGGTCGCCGACATCCTTGCGATGGCGCGCCGTCCGGTCGTCTCCAGCCATGGCGGCGTGCAGGCGGTGTGCGGCGTCAATCGCAACCTTTCCGATACCGAGATCCGCGCGGTCGCCGCGACCGGCGGCATTATCGGCATCGGCTATTGGGACGGCGCAATCTGCTCGACCGATCCGAAGATGATCGCCAAGTCGATCGCTCATGTCCGCGATCTCGTCGGCATCCAGCATGTCGCGCTCGGCAGCGATTTCGACGGCGCGGTGACCACGCGCTTCGACACCAGCCAGATTGTCCAGGTGACCCAGGCGCTGATGGATATCGGCTTTACCGAGGCGGAAATCCGCGCGGTCATGGGCGGCAACACGCTGCGCATCCTCAAACAGGGCATTGAACCCCTGCCCGGCAAGAGCTTATAGGCATGAGCCTGATGACAGGGGATTACGCCGCCGTGACGGAGCAAAATTTGGCCGAGTGCAAGGAAAGTGGAGGGAGCCATGCTGTCGCATAGTGACCGACGATTGACGCAGCAATCGGCCAAATTTTGCCCGCCGCTCGCGGTTGCCGCCGGAAGCCCCCCGGACTGCGTTGCGGTGATTGGACGGGTAACCAACCCGCCCTGCACACCGCGCCTTGCCGGAGAACTTCCAGCGGCAATCACGGTGGCGCAATCCCCTGCCATCAGGCTCTAGCCATGATCAGGGTGGAGGGCAGCGAGCGGCTGCCGGACAGGTTGCGCGGGGGCATCATCGCGCTGGGCAATTTTGACGGCTTTCATGCCGGTCATCAGGCCGTGGCCGGACGCGCCATCCGCTGGGCAAAGGGCGAAGGCCGCCGCGCGATCATCGCTACCTTCGATCCGCACCCAGTGCGCTATTTCAAGCCCGACACGCCGCCCTTCCGCCTCACCAGCCTCGACCAGCGCCAGAAGCTGTTCGCGGAAGCCGGCGCGGACGCGATGCTGGTCTTCGCCTTCGACCAGACGCTGGCCGAAACCCGCGCCGAGAGCTTCATCGCCGATCTGCTGATCGAGCGCTTCGGTGCGGTCGGCGTGGTGACCGGCGAGGATTTCACCTTCGGCAAGGGCCGTGGCGGCAATATCCAGGTGCTGCGCGATCTCGGTGCGCTGCTCGGCCTGCGCAGCGAGGCGGTCGGCCCGGTGACCACCGACGACGCGGTGATCTCGTCGAGCCGCATCCGCCCGTGCCTGACCGAGGGTCGCCCCGACGAGGCCGAGCGGCTGATGACCCGGCCCTTCGCGGTGCAGGGCGTGGTCCAGCATGGCGACAAGAACGGGCGATTGCTCGGCTTTCCCACCGCCAATCTCGACATGGGCAGCTATCTGCGCCCGAAATACGGGGTCTATGCCGTCACCGGGCATCTGCCCGATGGCCGGGTGCTGAAGGGCGCGGCGAACCTGGGCATCCGTCCGCAATTCGATCCGCCCAAGGAATTGCTCGAGCCGCATTTCTTCGATTTTTCCGAAGACCTGTACGGCCAGACGATCGAGGTGGCGCTGCGCCATTTCATCCGGCCCGAAGCAAAGTTTGCCGATTGGGACGAGCTCAAGCGCCAGATCGATGCAGACTGCGACCGCGAGCGTGAATTGCTTGCCTGAAAGCCGTCCGCGCCGGAAGCGCCAGCCACTATGACCGACCAATTCGCCAGCGCCGCCGCCGACTATAAAGACACCGTCTTTCTGCCGCAGACCGACTTTCCGATGAAGGCCGGGCTTGCCCAGAAGGAACCGGCGATTCTGGCGCGCTGGCAGGAACAGGACCTCTACAAGCAGCTGCGCGATGCGCGTCGCGGCCGCGAAAAGTTCATCCTGCACGATGGCCCGCCTTATGCGAATGGCGACATGCATATCGGCCATGCGCTCAACCATATCCTCAAGGACATGGTCTGTCGCACCCAGTCGCTGCTCGGCAAGGATGCGCCGTACGTGCCCGGCTGGGACTGCCACGGCCTGCCGATCGAGTGGAAGGTCGAGGAACAATATCGCAAGAAGAAGCTCAACAAGGACGAGGTCGACCCCGTAGCGTTCCGCGCCGAATGCCGCGCCTATGCGCAGCACTGGGTCAATACCCAGCGCGAGCAGCTCAAGCGCCTGGGCATCAACGGCGACTGGGACAATCCGTATCTGACGATGGACTTCGCCGCCGAGGCGACGATCGTTCAGGAGCTGATGAAGTTCGCCGAAAGCGGCCAGCTCTATCGCGGGGCCAAGCCGGTGATGTGGTCCCCGGTCGAGAAGACCGCACTCGCCGAGGCCGAGGTCGAATATCAGGACGTCACGAGCACGCAGATCGATGTCGCGTTCGAGATCGTCGATGCCCCCAACGCGCCCGAACTGATCGGGGCCTATGCGGTGATCTGGACGACGACGCCGTGGACGATCCCGGTGAACCAGGCTTTGGCTTATGGGCCGGAGGTTGAGTACTCTCTGGTCGATTGTTGGTTCACCACCCAGGAT
>CAXRCQ010000105.1:0-4746 GCA_964228845.1 Blastomonas sp. | reverse complement strand
CTAGCGCGATGCCAAAGGTCCCCAGAAGTGTACCTACTACGGCTTGGTTCTGAACCATCCACCATGCCATTATCACCGCCACAAGGCCGACGGCATACAGGCTCCACTCGCGGCCTTTTGAAAGCAGGGCCGGGGGTTCGCCACGACCAAGCAGCAGCGGCTTGAATATGACAAAAACTATCAGGCCCAGCAGCATGCCGACGCCTGCGGCACCGAAGCCATAGGACCAGCCATAGGTCTCTCCCAAATAGCCGCAAATCAGTGAGCCCAGAAACGCACCCAGATTGATGCCCATGTAGAAGATCGTGTACGCGCCATCGCGGCGGACATCGGTGCGCGGATAGAGCTGGCCGACGATCACCGAGATATTGGCCTTGAGGAAGCCGGAGCCGACGATGATGAAGGCCAGCGCGAGCCAGAAGACGTTGAGCGCGGCGGGATCCTGTCCGCCGGTACCCTCGAATCCCATCAGCAGATGCCCGAAGGTGAGCAGGATCGCGCCATAGGTCACCGCCTTGCGCTGGCCCAGATAGCGGTCGGCCAGATAGCCGCCCAGCACCGGAGTGATGTACACCAGAGCGGTGTACGCGCCGTAGATGACGCCCGATTGCTCGTCCGAGAACAGCCAGTGCTTGGTGAGGTAGAAGATCAGCAGCGCGCGCATGCCGTAATAGGAAAAGCGTTCCCACATTTCTGCGAAGAACAGCACATACAGGCCCTTGGGATGGCCCAGGAATGTGCCCTTGGAATCGCCGCTCACGGCATAACCGCTGGCCATTATCGCATATCTCCCGTCGATTTTTCAGTTGGCGGCCTGCCCCCGGGCCGTCCATAGCGTTGGCTGCAACCTAGACAAAAATGCGCGGGTGTGAAGCGCCTTGTTGCAGTTGATACCAGACTGCCGCCTTTCGCCCCCACCGCCGGAGCCACACGTGACCGATTTCAACGACCTGTCCTCGCTGCCCCGCTATCTCGCCAGCCGCCGCTCGGGCCGCCCGCGCGACATGATCGCCCCCGGCCCCGATACCGCGCAGTTGCGGCAGATCGTGGGCACGGCGCTGCGCACCCCCGATCATGGCAAGCTGAACCCCTGGCGCGTGGTGCATGTGGCGAGCGACCAGCGCGATGCGTTCGCGGCGAAGCTTACCGCTGCTTATCGCGCCGACAAGCCCGAGGCCGGGCGGCTGGAGATCGAGGCGATGGAGAGCTTCGCGCGCCAGGCCCCCGAACTGCTCGTCGTGCTCTATTCGCCCCGCGAATCGAGCAAGATTCCGCTGTGGGAACAGCAGCTTTCGGCAGGCGCCTTCGTGATGAACCTGCTCCACGCCGTCCAGGCGCACGGCTTTGTCGGCGGCTGGATCACCGGCTGGCCGAGTTACAGCGATACCGTGCGCGACCTGTTCGGGTCAGCGCCCGAGCAGATCGCGGGCTTCGTGTTCATCGGTACGCCAGGCCAGCCGCTGGAAGAGCGGCCCCGGCCTGAACTGGACGCAGTGCTGAGCGCGTGGGCGCTCTCAAGCGAACAATGAGTTATGGTGGCCCCACCAGGAGACGGATGCATGGTTGTGAAGGCTTTTAGCGAAATCGCCCGGACCTGCGCTTTTCAGGGCAAGCTCATTGCGCGGTTGCTGGCCATCTGCTCATTGGCAATTGTGCAAGCCTGTAACACTGCGCCACCGGTTGATAGGCTTGATCGATGCGCAAAGACTATAGAAAAGGCCAATCTCAATCAGGGCCTTATCGAGACCGATATCGTTTTATTCACCCTTAGACGAGGGATATTGAGATATTCGCCATGCCCCGGCGTCCTGATCGGTATCAACATGGGTGAGAAGGTTGTCCTCGAAATGCAGCAAAGTCTGGAGGGCACATCGATGTCGCGCCTTGATTTCCCTTGGTTCAAGGCCAGATTGTCTGTCTCTTCGGTCCAACGGTACGACCGCAACCTGCACCTGAATCTGAGGACGCTGAAAAGCTATAAAGCACTGCCCGACCGTAACGGTCAGGATTATATTCGTAGCATGGGAATTTCAATCTGACGGTGCACAGCACCCCGATCTTGTAACTGTCTAAAGTCAAAGCTGCTCAGCATTTGCGTTCAGTTTTAAAGGATGGCAGCCCGGCTGAAGCCTTGAACCCAACCTGCAATCGCCTCCGCGACCGCCGGGTCGCTCTCGCTGTCGAGCGCCATGATCTGCATCGGCAGCAGGCCGTCTTCCGCGTGCTTGTAGAAATGCGTGAGCGACGGGAAATACGCCGTCTCGGTCGGCAGCGGGCCGCGCGCCGTCTTGAGGCGGTCGGCGTGCGCGAAGGGGACGGATTCGTCGCGGCCGCCGTGGACGATCAGCAGCGGATGCGGCACCCGCGCGATCTCTGCCAGCGGATCGACCGCATCGGCGCTGCGCAGATAATGATGCGCCGCCTCTGGCATGCCCGCCAGCATGGCGCTGAACGGATCGGTGCTGGCCTCGGGCGGAAGCGCGGCCCCCGTTCGGATCGCGGCGACGGTCCGGTCGAACACGCCGAGGTCCGGCGTCGTGCCCGGCGGGGCCATCCCCGCCACCTGATGCCGCAACAGGTCCAGCAGATGCTCGGCCGCGCCCGACAGGCTGACGATACCATCGATCCGGCCCGCTGCGGTGCCCTGGGCCAGCAGGTTCGCGACCTTCGCGCCCTCGCTATGGCCCGCCACGATCACCGGGCCCTGATCGGCGGAACGCAGCAGCAGGTCCAGCCCCGCGTCGGCCACCGCAACGCGCATGCGGAAATCGCCATGCGCTGAAGCGGCCTCGGCATCGATCGTCTGCGATCCGGTGCCCGGCCCGATCTTCGCCATGCGCACCACGGCGAACCCGCGCGTGGCCAGCTGCCGCGCCAGATCGGCATAGGCGTGCGGGTTCATGCCCATGCTGGGGTAATTGCCGTCGACATCGCTGTAGAGCGATCCGGGGAGCAGCAGCAGCCGGGCCAGCGGCGGATCGGTGGGCAGGTTGATTCGGCAGGCGATGGTGACGCCCGATACCGTGACGGTGGCGTCCTGCTCGCTGGCATGTGTCTGTGTCATCGCTGGTCCCCCGCTGGTGATTCGCCCTGCCTTATGCCAGTTGACGCAAGGTCAGCTTCAAGCAGCAAATGCACCGCCAGCGATCATTCCTTCGGCGGCCTGCCCCGTTGGCGCTGCTCGGGCGGGGCAAGCTTGATCCCGCGACGGGCGAGCGCCTCGCGCAGCAGGATCTCGATCTCCGCATTCACGCTGCGCAATTCCTGCGCGGCGGCGCGCTCGATCGCCGCGTGGAGCGACGGATCGAGGCGCAGCGCGAAGGATTTCTTGGGCGGCGGACTGGGCATTGTTCAGGTCAATAGAGCGACCCGGCATTGACCACCGGCTGGGTGTCGCGCTCGCCGCACAGCACGACCATCAGGTTGGAGACCATCGCCGCCTTGCGCTCGTCGTCCAGATGCACGACGCCCTTCTCGCTCAGCATCGCCAGGGCATGTTCGACCATCGTCACCGCGCCCTCGACCAGCCGCGAGCGGGCGGCGATCACCGCTTCGGCCTGCTGGCGGCGCAGCATCGCCTGGGCGATTTCCGGCGCATAGGCGAGATGCGTCAGGCGGCATTCGTCGATCTGCACGCCTGCGGTTCCGACGCGCTCCTGCAGCTGCTTTTCCAGCTCGTGGCTGACCTCCTCGGCATCGCCGCGCAGCGTCACCTCGTCAGCGTTGAAATCGTCATAGGGGTAGCGCGCGCCGATCACCCGCACCGCGCTCTCGATCTGGATGTCGACGAACTCCTGATAGTTCTCGACATCGAACAGCGCCTTGGCGGTGTCCGATACGCGCCAGACGACATTGGTCGCGATCTCGACCGGGTTGCCGCGCAGATCGTTCACCTTGACCTTTTCCGAGGTGACGTTGTGCACGCGCACCGAGATCTTCTTGCGGCTCAGCCAAGGCCAGCGCCAGCGCAGCCCGGTGTTGCGATCGGTGCCCTTGTAGCTGCCGAAGAGCTGGATCGCCGCTGCCTCATTGGGATTGAGCATGTAGAAGCCCGAGACGATCAGCAGGAACGCGAGCGCACCGAAGATCATCAGGCCGATACCGACCGGGTTGCCGCCCTTGGCCATGCCCGCGCCAACAATCGGCAGCAGCATCGACCCCAGCAGGAGCAGCAGGAACAGATAGCCGTTGAAGGTGCTCGCGGCGCTTTCGGTGCTGGCGATCATCGCCCCGCCTGTCCGTCCGCCTTCATGAGAAGAATTCTGCTGCATCTGAAACGCCCTCCGATTCGAAAAATTATGATATCATATTTATATCAAAGGTTGCTCCGGGCAAGCCGGATTCGTTGTGCGGCGTTCAGGAAAATCATGCGCGCGGTCACAGCCTGCAGGCGCGCGCCTGCTATGGTTGCGACGAACGGCTCGTCCCGGAAGGAAACCGTTCTGCCGCCCGTGCGTAGGGCAAGGGTGAAACAAGGACCTGAAGCCATGACGATGCATTATGCCCGCCCCGCCTTCGACCCTGCCAAAGCGCTGGCGGCCGGACCCGGTTTCGCGCGCCGCATTGCGGAGCGGGGTTTCATGCCGCTCTATCATGCGGGTGATGTGAACCATTGTCCGGGCTGTGGCGGGAAGCATTGGCATATCGGGCGGATGAGCGCCGAATGTGCAACCTGCGCCACTGCCATTCCTCTTGCCGACGTAGCCGCGCAGCCGATGCAGCCGCTGTTCCATGTTACCCGCAGCC
>CAXRCQ010000104.1:0-2120 GCA_964228845.1 Blastomonas sp. | reverse complement strand
GGGTGCCCCCCTCTCCCAACCCTCTCCCCTCAAGGGGAGAGGGCCATAATGGCTCAAGCGCCCGGCAGGTCGAGGATGCGCTTGGAGATGACGTTGAGCATCACCTCGCTGGTGCCGCCCTCGATGCTGTTCGCCTTGGTGCGCAGCCAGTTGCGCGCCTTGGCCCCACCCTTCGAGGCTTCGCTTTCCCATTCGAGCGCGTCCGAGCCATTGCCCGCCATCACCAGCTCGTGGCGACGCTTGTTCAATTCGGTCCCGGCGTATTTCATCATGTTGGGCTGGGCAGGATGCCCCTTGCCCGCCTTCATCTCGTCGCCGAAGCGCTCGGCCATCGCCTTGAACGCCAGCGCATCGACATCGAACTGCGCGAGTTCGGCGCGCAGGATGCCATCGTCGAGCTGGCCGAGGCCATTGGTGCCGATCGAAGTCTTGAGCTGCGCACCCAGCGAGGGCGCGCCATCGCCCAGGCCGCCGCCCGAGATCATCTCGCGCTCATGGCCGAGCAGATATTTGGCGACATCCCAGCCGCGGTTCAATTCGCCGACGATCTGGTGCTTCGGCACCACGACATTGTCGAAAAACGTCTCGCAGAAGGGCGAATTGCCGCTGATCAGCTTGATCGGCTTGGTGGTGACGCCGGGCGTCTCCATGTCGAACAGCAGGAACGAGATGCCCTGGTACTTGTTCGTCTTGTCGGTACGGACCAGGCAGAAGATCCAGTCGCACTTGTCGGCATAGCTGGTCCAGATCTTCTGACCGTTGACCACCCAATGATCGCCCTTGTCCTCGCCATAGGTCTGCAAGGAAACGAGGTCCGATCCCGAGCCCGGCTCGGAATAGCCCTGACACCAGCGAATTTCGCCACGCGCGATCTGGTTCAGATAATGCACCTTCTGTTCCTCGGTGCCGAAATGCAGCAAAGCGGGGCCAAGCATCCAGATGCCGAAGCTAGACAGCGGCGGGCGGGCGTTGATCCGCGCCATTTCCTGGCGCAGGATCTTGGTTTCGGCAGCGGACAGGCCAGCACCGCCATAGGGCTTGGGCCAGTCGGGCACGGTATAGCCCTTGGCGACGCAGCGTTCGAGCCAAAGCTTCTGCGCCTCGTTCTTGAACTGCCAGTTGCGTCCGCCCCAGCACACGTCGTCATCGCCGCGCACCGGCTCGCGCATTTCAGCCGGGCAATTCTCCTCCAGCCATGCGCGCACTTCTGTCCTGAACTGATCGAGATCGCTCATCGTCATCCTCTCCCGCTAGGGTCCCATTGATCCGGGCCGGGAAGCTTTTCCTGCGGCCGAAACCATCCATCGCGGGCCAGTCTATGGTGGACGCAAGGCCGCTGCAAGCCTGTTGAATCCTAGGCTGGATGCCGTAACGTCACCCTCGTGGCAGTTGACGTTTACGGTAGCTGCCATATGGTGTCGGCCCAAGGACACGGACAGGAGAGAATCGATGCAGCGGGCCAGGTCGGCCAACGCAACGCAGGTGCATCGGCACCGGGCGGACGGGCTGCGCAGCGGCGAGCGCGGGTGCCGCGCATGAGCGTTTCCGGCGTCCCTCCGGTGGTGATTGCCACGCCCAGGGTGTCGATGGGCACCAAGCTCGCTTTCGGCTTCGGTTCGGTCGCCTATGGCATCAAGGACAATGGCTTTGCCGTCTTCCTGCTGATCTATTTCAATCAGGTCATCGGCATGCCGGCCGAGCAGGTCGGGCTGGCGGTCGCGCTCGCTTTGGTTGCTGACGCATTCTTCGATCCGTTTGTCGGGCATCGCTCGGATGCCACGCGCAGCCGCTGGGGGCGCCGCCATCCTTGGCTCTACGGAGCCGCGCTGCCGATCGCCTTGTCGTGGCTGCTGCTGTGGAACCCGCCCGATTGGAGCAACGGCGCGCTGTTCTTCTACCTGATCGCGGTGGCGATGGCGGTGCGCTTCTCGTTCTCGGCCTATGAAGTCCCCGCGCTGGCCATGCTGCCCGAGATGACGCGCGACTATCACGAACGCACCGAGGTGCTGCGCTATCGCTTCCTGTTCGGCTGGCTCGGCGGGCTGGTGATGCTCTATGCCGCTTATGCGCTGCTGCTGGTGCCCGAGCCGGGTTTCGACAATGGCGTGCTCAACCCCAAT
>CAXRCQ010000103.1:0-10979 GCA_964228845.1 Blastomonas sp. | reverse complement strand
GGCTGGGGCTTCGATCTTCAGGCTGACGGAAAGCCGGCGGGGGTCGAGTTCGCGGGCCATTCGGTCAGTTCGCCGGGTTTCGAGGCCTATGCACCGACCATCGCGCCCAAGGATGTCGCAGGTGCGCTGGTGCGGGGCAATCCGCAGCTCAAATGGGCCGATACCAG
Organism: Blastomonas sp.; assembly: GCA_964228845.1. Taxonomy (GTDB): domain Bacteria; phylum Pseudomonadota; class Alphaproteobacteria; order Sphingomonadales; family Sphingomonadaceae; genus Blastomonas. Next base: position 10,812 of record CAXRCQ010000103.1, on the reverse strand, counting down.
CAGTCGCGGATACATGACCGTGAACCTGACCCAGGACCGCGCCACCTCCAACTGGCACGCGATGCGCACGATCCGCGAACACACGCTCGACCTGGCCGGCACCGAAAGCCGCAGCGTGCTGCCCGGGCGCAAGGTGCTCGCCGAACCCGGCTGGTCGCGCTGGAGCCCATCGGACGCCCCGCTGCCCGTCTGATCGGCCAAGACGTTCGTCGATGGGAAACGACCGCCTGCCGAAAAGCTTTGCAGGGGTCCCGTCGCCCGATTACGTTTGAAACCATCATCGCTACCCGCACGCTGCGGGCCGATGGCAAGTGCCCGTATGTCCGGGCCTTCAGACACCATCCGGGGAGCTATAATGGTCAAGAATTTCCTGCTCGCGTCCGCTGCGCTGGTCGCGCTCGCGGCCGCACCCGCCCAGGCACACGAACATGATGCCCTGCCGGGCGATATCGACACGCTGATCGAGGTTGAAGCCGCAGGCGATACCGCCACTGGCGGCACCACCGATGCCGAGGGCATCACCACCACCGCGCGCGATTTCTGGGGCACATGGGGTGTCGACACGACGCTGATGAACCCCGCCGTCAAGCCGGGCGACGATTTCTACGCCTATGTCAACGGCAAGTGGCTCGACACGTTCGAGATCCCCGCCGACCGCGCGCGCTATGGTGCCTTTACCCTGCTCGCCGAAAAATCCGAGCAGCGCGTGCGCAAGATCATCGACGAGCTCGCCGCGACCAAGCCCGCGATCGATACCGGCGCGGGCAAGGTGGCCGCGTTCTACAATGCCTATCTCGATACCGCTGCTATCGACGCGGCGGGCCTCGCCCCTGCCCAGCCCTATCTTGACAAGATCAAGGCGGTGAAGACCCGCGAGGACCTCGCCAGGCTGTTCGGCACCCCCGGTTTCCGCAGCCCGGTCGCGGGTTTCGTCGACATCGATTCCAAGCAGACCGACAAGTACATCTTCCAGGTCACCCAGGCGGGCCTCGGCATGCCCGACCGCGATTATTATCTGGTCGACAGCGAAGCGAACCTGAAGGTGCGCGCCGCCTATATGCAGTATCTCACCTTCCTGCTCGGCAAGGCCGGCTATGCCGATCCGGCCAAGGCCGCGCAGATGGTCTATGATCTGGAAAAGGCGATCGCGACCGAGCACTGGGACCGCGCCATCGGCCGCAACCGCAACATCACCTATAACAAGCTGAGCAAGGCCGAGATGCTCGCGCTGGGCAACGGCTTCCCGGTCGAGACCTTCATCCAGACCGTGGGCGTCGATGGCCAGCAGGAATATGTCGTGCGTCAGCTGACCCCGACCGCAGACGAGATCGCGGCCGAGAAGCTCACCCCCGAACAGGTCGCCAAGCTGGGCAGCGGCATTCCCGGCCTGTTCAAGCTCGCCAACACCGCGCCGATCGAGGCATGGCAAGCCTGGCTGGCAGCGGGCTTCCTGTCGAGCGCGGCGAGCGTGCTGCCCTCGGACATCGATGCGGCCAATTTCGCGTTCTACGGCACCGTTCTTGGCGGCCAGCAGAAGCAGCGCGAGCGCTGGCAACGCGGCGTCGCAGCGGTCGAGGGATCGCTGGGCGAGATCGTCGGCAAGATCTACGCGGACCGCTATTTCCCGGCGGAAAACAAGGCCGCGATGGACGAGCTGGTCGGCAACCTGCGCAAGGCGATGGCCGCGAACCTGACCGACATCCAGTGGATGGGCGAGGCGACCAAGGTCGAGGCGCGCGAGAAGCTCGCCAAGTTTACTCCCAAGATCGGCTATACCGAAAAGTTCGAGACCTATGACACGCTGACGATCACGCCCGGCAAGGCGCTGGACAATGCGATTGCGGCGGGCACCTGGGCCTATCGCGACAATCTGTCCAAGCTTGGCAAGCCGATCGACAAGACCGAATGGTTCATGCTGCCGCAGACGGTGAACGCCTATTATTCGCCGCCGCGCAACGAGATCGTCTTCCCCGCCGCGATCCTGCAGCCGCCTTTCTTCAACCTGTCGGCGGACCCGGCGGTCAACTATGGCGCGATCGGCGGCGTCATCGGCCATGAAATGGGCCATGGCTTTGACGACCAGGGTTCCAAGTCCGACGGCGACGGCGTGCTGCGCGACTGGTGGACTCCGGAAGACCAGGCCAATTTCAAGAAGCTGACCAGCGCACTCGTCGCCCAGTACAGCGCCCTGTGCCCGCTTGATGACGGCAAGACCTGCGTCAACGGCGCGCTGACGCTTGGCGAGAATATCGGCGATGTCGGCGGGCTCTCGATGGCCTATCGCGCGTACAAGATCCACCTGAACGGCAAGGAAGACAAGGTGATCGACGGACTGACCGGCGATCAGCGCTTCTTCATGGCCTGGGCGCAGGTGTGGCGGAACAAGTCGCGCGACGAATATCTGCGCCAGCAGCTCAACACCGATCCGCACTCGCCGCCCAACTATCGCGCCAACGGCACCGTCCGCAATTTCGACGAATGGTACAAGGCGTTCGATGTGAAGCCGGGCGACGCGCTGTACCTGCCGCCAGAACAGCGCATCCGCATCTGGTAAACAACCTGATCCGGACATGAAAAAGGCCCGCTGTCATTGCCGTGACAGCGGGCCTTTTCGTTGGGAAGGTGAAAGGGGTCAGTGCGTGCGCAGCTTGCCGAAATGCGTGTCGAGCAGCGCCTGCATCTTGTCCGAGGCATCGCGGATCGCGCTTTCGACCTGCCCGGCATTGCCCTTGACCGTCACCGGCTTTCCGCCCTCTGGCCGCGCCTCGAGTGTGCAGACGATATCGTCGCTGCCACCCTTGGGACCGTTGACGTCGGCCAAATGCACCTCGACCCGTGTCAAGCGGCTCGAAAAGCGGTCGAGCCGCGACGTGATGATCTCTTCGGCCTGCGCCGCCAAGGACTGATCGCCGGTGATGCGGTTATCGGTATTGAACTGGATGTGCATGTGTCAGCGGACCTTTCGCGAGCGTTCGAGAACCGGGCGATGCCCTTCGGCTTCGAGCGCACCCATCGGCGGATCGTGATCGCTCGGACCATCGATCCGGCCCTGATCTGCGGTATCGGTCTGACGCTCCAGATAGTCCGGATCGTCTCGCTGCGCATCCTGCTCCTTAAGCTTCAGCGCCTTCTCTGCCAGGCGCACCTGATCGGGCGCGGGCGAGGTGTTGTCGTTTGTATCGGTCATGCAGGAATTACGCGGGAGCAACCGGCAAGTTCCTGAAAATGCGACCTCTCCCCTGCTGCTTGCGGGAGGGGCAGGTTCAGCTAGCTGAACCAGGATGGGCCATGGCGCAGTGGCCTGCACATGCCCACGCCACCCTTCGGGCACCCCTCCCTGAAGGCAGGGGAGAATATCAGCGCATCGCGGTCTCGACCGGCTTGGCCTGAACCTGCGGATTGCTTACCCGCCACACGATACCCGAAACGTCATCGGTGACCAGCAGTGCGCCCTTGCTGTCGATGGTGACGTCGGTCGGGCGACCTTTCGCGTCACCGCTCTTGGTCAGGAAGCCAGACAGCACGTTGACCGGCAATCCGCCGGTCACCTTGCCTTCGGCATTGCGCGTCACCGCGGGACGACCGTTCTCGCCGAACGGCACGAACACCACCTTGTAGCCCGAGGCGGGCTTGCGGTTCCACGATCCGTGCAGCGCGACGAAGGCGCCATTGGCAAATCCGTTGCCCAATGCCGCCTTGCTGGCGAAGGTCAGGCCCAATGGCGCGACATGGGTGCCGAGCGCATAATCGGGACGCCGGGTATATTCGCGCAGCTCAGGACGGCGCGGTTCGACGCGGAAATCCTCGTAGCCGCCCCAGTAGTTCCACGGCCAGCCGAAATGCATGCCGGCTTCCACCTTGGTCAGATAATCGGGCACGAGGTCCGAGCCAAGCATGTCGCGCTCGTTGACCACGGTCCACAAGGCATCCGAATTGGGCTCCCAAGCCATGCCGACCGGATTGCGCAGCCCAACCGCAAAGTCGCGCTTCTTGCCGGTCGTCAGGTCATATTCGATGATCCGCGCGCGGCCCTTTTCGACTGCCAGACCCTTTTCCGCCACGTTCGAGGCGGAGCCGATCGCCACGAACAGCTTGGTCCCGTCTTCGTTGGCGATGAGGTTGCGCGTCCAGTGATTGTTGGGCTTCTGCGCAGGAAGGCTCAGCACCTTTCGGCCCTTGGCGGTGATCTTGGTCTGCCCTTCGGAATAGGGAAAGGCCATCACCGCATCGGTATTCGCGACATAGAGCGTGTCGCCGATCAGCACCATGCCATAAGGCGAGTTCAACCCTTCGAGGAACGGCGTCTTCGTCTCCGCCTTGCCGTCGCCATCGCTGTCGCGCAGCAGCGAGATGCGGTTGGCCGATTTGACGCCCGCACCCGCCTTGTTCATCAGCAGGCGCATCACCATGCCCTCGACGCCCTTGTTCTCGCGCGGCGGGCTGTTCGTCTCGGCGACCAGCACATCGCCATTGGGCAGCACCAGCATCGAGCGCGGATGGTCGAGGCCATCGGCAAAGCGCGCGACCTGGAGCCCTTCGGCCGCCTTGGGGGCCTCGTTCGCGCCCCAGGGCTTTACGTCGGCAACGTTAATCGTCGGAAAGATTTCCTTGCGCGGCGCGGTGATTTCCGGAGACGGCCCGCTGACCTCGGCAATATCGAGCTCGGCGGTGTCGCCGCTGAGGAAATACCATCCGGCCCCCCCGACAACCGCGGTGGTGAGGCCCAGAAAGATGAGGATGTTGCGCGTCTTGGTTTTCATGGCCCCAAATTAGGGCGCGCCCCCAGCGGGCGCAAGCGGCATCACCCGGTATAATCGGGCAGCGAGTGAAAGGCGTTCTTTAACGCATCGCTCCACTGGTCGGCGATCAGATTGTAATAGGGATCGCTCGCCTGAATCCGCCGGTTGCGCCCGGCAAAGCTGTTTGCGGCATAAATCTGCAGATCGAGCGGAAGCGCGACCGACAGGTTCGCCTTGATCGTCGAATCGAACGACACCATCAGCAGCTTGATCGCATCGTGGAACGACATGTCGCGATCATAGGCGCGCACCAGGATCGGGCGGCCATATTTGGTCTCGCCGATCTGGAAGAATGGCGTGTCGTCGCCCGCCTCGATGAAATTGCCTTCGGGATAGATCATGAACAGCTTGGGCTCCATGCCCGCAATCTGTCCCCCGACGATCATCGAGGCGCTGAATGTCGAGGAGGCGCTTTCGCCCGCGATCGAGCGGGTGCGCAGGATTTCGTCGCGCAAAGCCTCTCCGATCAGCCGCGCGACCTGGAACATGGTCGGCGCTTCCATGATCGAGGGCTTGCGCTCGGCCGGAGCCTTGGTGCGCTCCTCGAGTATGCTGACGACACCTTGCGTTGTCGCCAGATTGCCTGCGGTCATCACCGTGATGTAGCGGTCGCCCGGCTTTTCCCAGGTGAACATCTTCTTGAACGTGCTGATATTGTCGACACCCGAGTTCGTCCGGGTGTCCGACATGAATACCAGCCCCTTGTCCAGGCGCATCCCGACGCAATATGTCATAGGAGCGTCCTCCCCCCTCATTCGCATGGCGCGCATAAGGCGCGATGCGCAACAGTCGGTCAAGCGGCAATGGGCTTTGTGGAAAAGTCGGGCTCGCCGATTTCCCCAATTCCCAGCTTTTTCATTCCCACGAACGCGGGAATTCCGCTTCTGTTGCGCCTGGGCAAAGAAAGCGGGACCCCGCCTTCGCGGGAGTGACGAACCAGCGCGTCAAGCAGAGCCTATTGCTGAACCTGCTGCACCTGCAGGGTCACCGTCATCGCCTCGGTACCGCTGCCGAAGGTTATGCCTGCGATCGGCGCCGCCTCGCGATAGTCTAGCCCGGTGGCGACGCGGACATAGCGCTCATCGGGCGAATAGCCGTTGGAAATGTCGAACCCGACCCAGCCCAGACCATCAGCATGCACTTCCGCCCAGCCATGCCCTGCATCCTGATCGACCCGGTCGTTCATCAGCAGATAGCCGCTGACATAGCGCGCCGGGTATCCGAGCATGCGGGCGAGCGCGATGAACAGATGCGCATGGTCCTGGCACACGCCATGGCCGGCGTTCAGCGCCTCTTCCGCGGTGGTGGTGACGCCTGTCTCGCCGACCTGATAGGCGACCGCAGAGCGCACCAGCGCAGACAAGGCGTGCAGCCGGGGTGCATCGCCATTGGCGGTGCCGGGATCCTCGAACTGGCGCAGCAGCTTGCGGATGGCGGGGCCGGGCCGGGTGAACGGCGTCTCCCGCCGGAAATACCAGAGTGGCGCAGATCCGATATGCTGGCCGACCATCCCGGCATGGTCGCTGGTCTCGATCTCGCCCTCGCACTGGATGACGATCTCGTGCTGGTCGGGATCGAAGCTGAACAGCTCGACATGGTTGTTGTGATGGTCGTAATATTCGACCTGCTTGGTCCCGCCATCGACCATGGTCTTCCAGCGGACCACCTTCTGTCCGTGCGAATCCTTGGGGATCATGCGCAGCCGCTGCAGCGCATAGGGCATGGGCGTGTCGTAGTGATAGCTAGTCCGATGGACGATATGCAGCCGCATGAGTGACCCGTGACCCCTTGAACCCGTGCCCGCTCCCTCAATGGTAGAAGCGGAACTCCTGCTCGATCTGCGCCGAGATGCTGTTGTTGCGCTTGATGAAATCCTGGATGAACTGGTGCAGCCCGTTATCGACGACCATGTCGATATTGGTGTTCGCCAGTTCCTGGCTGAGTGCCGACGCCTGCACCAGACTCTCCCCTGCCCCGCCATATTCGCGCGCGATCGCCTCGAGCGCGCTCGCCATGCGGCTGGCGCAGAACGAAAGCGAGCGCGGCATCACCTGGTCGAGGATCATGAACTGCGCGATGTTGCGCGGGTTGGTCTCGCCCGGATTGAGCCAGCGAAAGGCGCGATAGGCCGAGACCGAGCGCAGGATCGTCTCCCACTGCACATTGTCGAGGCTCGATCCGACATAGGACAACGAGGGCAGCAGCACATAATATTTGACGTCGAGGATGCGCGCGGTGCTGTCCGCGCGCTCGACAAAGGTGCCCAGTTGCGCGAAGAAATAGATGTCGTTGCGCATCATCGTGCCGCTCTGCGCGCCGCGCACCAGCGCGCTCTGCTGACGGATGAGGCTGAGCACATCGGGCAGTTCGTTATCCGAAATCTGCGTGCGCAGCTTTTCCTTCAGCGTCATCCAGCATTCGTTGGTCGCCTCCCATACCTCGCGGGTGAGCGCGGTCCGCACCAGCCGCGCGTTGTTGCGCGCCGCCTCGATCACCGACATCACGCTCGACGGGTTGGTCTTGTCGCGCAGCAGGAAGTTGATGACGCTCGATCCCTCGACCTTTTCATAACGCTGCAGATAGGCCTGGCGCACGCCCGCCGTGGTGAGCACCGAGGCCCACTCGTCCTCGGCGGCTTCGGACCGCGTCAGCGCAATGCGGAAACCCGCATCGACCAGCCGCGCGATATTCTCGCTGCGCTCCATGTAGCGCTGCATCCAGAACAGGCCGCCTGCGGTCTTGCCGAGCATCAGCGCGCCCCCCCGATCATCATTCCCGCGCTCATTCGTCCAGCACCCAGCTGTCCTTCGTGCCGCCGCCCTGGCTGGAATTGACCACCAGCGATCCCTTCTTGAGCGCGACGCGGGTCAGCCCGCCGGGCGTGATGTCGATGCCGTTGGGCGAGACGAGCACGAAGGGCCTGAGGTCCACGTGCCGCGGAGCCAGCCCCTGGCGCGTCATGATCGGTACGGTCGAGAGCGACAATGTCGGCTGCGCGATATAATTGCCGGGCCGCGCCTTGAGCTTCTGGCGGAAGGCGGCGATTTCTTTGCGGCTCGCCGCCGGGCCGACCAGCATGCCATAGCCGCCCGATCCGTGGACTTCCTTGACCACCAGCTCGTCGAGATGCTCCATCACATAAGCGAGCGAATCCGCTTCCGAACAGCGCCAGGTCGGCACGTTCTCGAGGATCGCCTTCTCGCCAGTATAGAATTCGACGATCTCGGGCATGTAGCTGTAGATCGCCTTGTCGTCCGAAATGCCGGTGCCGGGCGCGTTGGCGATGGTGATTCCGCCCGCGCGATACACGTCCATGATGCCCGGTACGCCGAGCGCCGAATCGGGGCGGAAGGTGAGCGGGTCGAGGAAATCGTCATCGACGCGGCGATAGAGCACGTCGATCGCGCGATAGCCCTGGGTGGTGCGCATCGCGACGCGGCCATCGACCACGCGCAGGTCATGCCCCTCCACCAGTTCCGCCCCCATCTGGTCGGCAAGGAAGCTGTGCTCGAAATAGGCGCTGTTATGGATGCCGGGGGTCAGCACCGCGATTTCGGGCGGGCCGTTGCAGGCGCGCGGCGCGCTGGCGGCGAGCGAGCGGCGCAGCTTGCGCGGATAGTCCGAGACCTCGCGCACCCGCACCTTGCGGAACAGCTCGGGGAACATGTGCAGCATCGTCTCGCGATTCTCGAGCATGTACGACACGCCCGAGGGGGTGCGTGCATTGTCCTCGAGCACATAGAACTGGTCGGGCCCTGTTCGGACGATATCGACGCCGATAATGTGCGTGTAGATGCCGCCTGGCGGGTCCATGCCGATCATCTGCGGCAGGAACGCCTCGTTCTTCGCGATCAGCTCGACCGGGATGCGGCCTGCGCGCAGGATTTCCTGGCGGTGATAGATATCGTGCAGAAAGGCGTTGATCGCGCGCACGCGCTGCTCAATGCCGCGGCTGAGCCGCGCCCATTCGCGACCCGAAATGATGCGCGGCACGATATCGAACGGGATCAGCCGCTCGCTCGCCTCTTCCTCGCCATAGACCGCAAAGGTGATGCCGGTGCGGCGGAAGAAATTCTCCGCATCGCGCGCCTTGGTGCGCAGGCGGGACGTATCCTGCGCGCCATACCATTCGCAAAATTCGCTATAGGGCGCGCGCACCGAACCATCGGGCAGCAGCATCTCGTCAAAGTGCGGTTTATCCCCTGTCATTGACATAAGATGTGACAGCTATTGTGCAGTGCCGCAAGACAGGAAATGCGCGCCGACCGCAGCGATCCTTTCCGCTGATTTCATGGCCAGCGATCCTTGTCTTGGCCCCGCTTCTGGTGTGTATTCGCTGAAGGACGCTTAAAAGGGACAAGGCTTTGAAAAACTGGACGGGGCTGGCTCTGGCTGGCGTTTTGCTGATCGCGGGCTGCGGCTCGCCCGGAACTAAGAGCGACGATGAGGCCATCGCCATCCCCGAGGCGCGGCCCGATGCGGTGAACGATCGCTTCGCGCGGCTGGCCCTCTCCTGCGTGCACAAGGAATATCCGAACAAGATCTCGCATGTGCTCAACGACGATGAAGACGCGAAGCCGCCGAGCGAGCTGACGCCTGCCTTTTACGGCTGTTTCGACTGGCACAGCTCGGTGCACGGCCACTGGTTGCTGGTGCGCATCCTCAAGACCGATCCCGCATCGCCGATGAAGCCTGCGATCCTCGCGGCGCTCGATCGCAGCTTCACCAAGGAGAATATCGCGGCCGAGCTGAAATATCTCGAGGGCGAAGGCCGCAAGGGCTTCGAGCGGCCCTATGGCACCGCCTGGTTCCTGCAGCTGGTCGCCGAACTCGACGAGAGCGAAGACCCCAAGCTCAAGGCCTGGCGCGAGACGCTGCGCCCGCTCGAACAGAAGATCGTCGGCGAGACCGAGGCTTGGCTGCCCAAGCTTGCCTATCCGATCCGTCTGGGCACGCACAACCAGAGCGCCTTCGCCTTCGGCCTGATGCTCGACTATGCGCGGCGGGTGAAGAACGACGCGTTCGCCAAGCAGCTGGAAGCGAAATCGCTCGAGTTCCACCGCGCGGACGTGAACTGCCCGCTCGCCTATGAGCCTTCGGGCGAGGATTTCCTCTCGCCCTGCCTGATGGAGGCCGACCTGATGCGCAGGGTGATGCCGCAGGCCGAATATGCCGCGTGGCTGGCCAAGTTCCTGCCGCAGATCCCTTCGGACGGCTCGACCGGCTGGCTCAAGCCTGGCGAGGTGCGCGATCCCACCGACGGCAAGCTGGTGCATCTCGACGGCGTCAACCTCTCGCGTGCCTGGGCGATGGAAGGCATCGCCAGCGCGCTGCCTCAGGACGACCTGCGCATCCCGGCGCTGCTTGCCACCGCGAAACTGCACGCCGATAGCGGCCTCAAGGCGGTCAGCGACCAGAATTACGAAGGCATCCACTGGCTAGGCAGCTTCGCGACGTACCTCACGACCAAGCGGGGGATCGGGGGCTGAAACGCCCCCACTCCCCTCCCCTTGGGGAGGGGCAGGCTCAGCCTGCTGAGCCGGGGTGGGGCCGACCACCTGCGGCGCAGGCCCACCCCGCCCTGCGGGCACCCCTCCCGCCGGCGGGAGGGGAGAGGCTTGAGCTTAGCCGCAACACCTCCCGCAAGCGGGAGGGGAGAGGCGCGTTAATCCACCGTCAGCACCAGTTGCCCGTCGCCGTCAGTAACGTGCACGGTCGAGCCGTCGGGCACCTCGCCGCGCAGCAGCTTGTCCGCCAGGGCATCCTGCAGATACTTCTGGATCGCGCGCTTCAGCGGCCTTGCACCATAGACCGGATCATAGCCCACCCGGCCCAGCCACTTTCGCGCGCTATCGGTGAGGTCGATCGTGATCTTGCGATCCTTGAGCAGCTTAGCCACCCGCGCGACCTGGATGTCGACGATCGGCGCCATGTGCTCCTCGCCCAGCCGGTGGAACAGGATGATCTCGTCGAGCCGGTTGAGGAATTCGGGGCGGAAATGCCCGCGCACCAC
>CAXRCQ010000102.1:0-3749 GCA_964228845.1 Blastomonas sp. | reverse complement strand
TTCGTATACCGATTCCACTCGGGCGGAGGCTGGTTGCGGAACCAGGTGAACTGCCGCTTGGCATATTGCCGGGTCGCCAGCTGTCCTTGCGCCAGGCAGGCATCGTGGTCGATCTCGCCACGCAGCCAGCGCGCGATTTCCGGCACGCCGATCGCGCGCATCACCGGCAGGTCGGGATTGAGCGCGCGCGCAAGCAGGCGCTCGACCTCAGCCACCGCGCCGCCGGGATAGCCGAAGATCACTTCGACGCCCTGTTCGACCAGCGTTTCAACCAATATCTGCGCGCCGCTCAATTCGGCCATGATGCAAGCCTTACTTCGTCATTAAACCGCAGCCCGCTTAGACAAGGCGGGCCGATGTTGCAAAACCATATGCTGCCTGGAGTGTCGCTTCTGTCCCCCTGGGCAAAAAAGCACCCGGCGCAGACTGGCCGCGCCGGGCAGGGTGAATATGCGACGTGTCATGAAAGCGCTGGCAGCAACGCCTGACGCGCTCCCTCTATGAGACATAAAATGCTGTGTCAACCGCTAAATGCGAAATAAAATATCAAAATCTAGACAATGACTATCCGAATATGGCTTCGTATACCGATTCCACTCGGGCGGAGGCTGGTTGCGGAACCAGGTGAACTGCCGCTTGGCATATTGCCGGGTCGCCAGCTGTCCTTGCGCCAGGCAGGCATCGCGGTCGATCTCGCCACGCAGCCAGCGCGCGATTTCCGGCACGCCGATCGCGCGCCTCACCGGCAGGTCGGGATTGAGCGCGCGCGCAAGCAGGCGCTCGACCTCAGCCACCGCGCCGCGCTCCAGCATCGTCGCAAATCTGCGATCGCAACGTTCGAGCAGCCAATCGCGCGGAGGCTGCAGGATCAGCGGGTGCAGCGTTACCTGATCGCCAATGCCGCCGATCTTGTGCGCCTGCCAATGTGCCATCGGTGTGCCGGTAGATCGGACCACTTCGAGCGCACGCGCGACGCGGGTGGTGTCGGCTGCGTTCAGCCGTGCGGCTGCATCCGGGTCCTCGGTTTCCAGCGCGGCATAGGCCGCGGCCACCGGAAGCGCGCGCACAGCCTCGCGAATCGTCGGTTCGATCGGTGGGACCGGCGCGATGCCGTCGAGCAGCGTGCGCAGGTACAGGCCGGTACCGCCGACCAGGATCGGCAGCGCGTCTGCGGCATGCGCTGCCGCGATCTCGCCACGCGCATCCTCCGCCCAGCGCGCGGCGGAACAGGCCTCGGCCCCGTCGATTGTGCCGAACAGCCGGTGGTCGATCCCGCCCATCTCCTCGTCATCGGGGCGCGCCGAGAGCACCGCCAGATCGGCATAGACCTGAGCGCTGTCGGCATTGATGATCACCGCGCGCGGTCCGCGAGATTGGAGATGTTGCGCATAGCGCACCGCCAATCCGCTCTTGCCGCTGGCGGTGGGTCCGGCAATAAGCGCCAGCGCCGGGCGGATGTTTCCGGCGGTCTCGGGGGAAGTGTTCGTGCCCATCGCCACGCTGATAGCAGCAGAAACCTTGCCAGCGGGAGAGCTAAACGCCGCTGCCGACCGATTGCACGCGGCGGGCCTCGCGATCGGCGAATCGCGCTGGATCGAGCCGGGCCGGGTGGGCGAGCTGCACTTCACCGGTGACCGCGCCGCCGCCGATGCCGCGCTGGCCGAGTATCGCGCCTCAGCCGACGTGCTGGTGCTCGACGACGGCGCGCGCGGCGCACGGCTGCTGGTGTCCGACATGGACAGCACGATGATCGCCAATGAGTGCATCGACGAGCTCGCCGATTATGCCGGGGTCAAACCGCAGGTCGCCAAGATTACCGAGCGTGCGATGCAGGGCGAGCTCGATTTCGAGGCGGCGTTGCGCGAGCGCGTTGCGCTGCTCGAGGGGCTGAGCGAGCATGTCATCGGCGATTGCCTGGGCCACCGCATCCAGCCCATGCCGGGCGCACACACGCTGGTGCGCACGCTGCGCTCGCGCGGGGTGGATTGCGTGCTCGTCTCGGGCGGCTTCCATTCCTTTGCCGACGTGATCGGCGCGGAGCTGGGCTTCAACGCGGTGTTCGCCAACCGGCTGGTGATCGAGCACGGCCATATGACCGGCGCGCTCGAAGGCGGAATCGTCGATGCCGCGCGCAAGGCGGCGATCCTGATGGAGCAGGCGGTGGGCCAGGGGCTCGAGGCGGCGCAGGTCATCGCGCTGGGCGATGGCGCGAACGACATCCCGATGCTCAAGGCCGCAGGCACGGGCATCGCCTATCACGCCAAGCCCGCCGCGATCGCCGCCGCCGACGCGCATATCGCGCATGGCGACTGGACGGCTTTGCTCCACGCGCTGGGTATCGCGCGGGGGGATTGGAGCGAATAGGGGGCTGGGTGTATTTGACCGACCGTTGGTTTCAATCACAGGTGTGCTGTATTGGAGCTGACGTGCCGGTGCCCACGGTCCGATAGGCAGACTTGTACGTGTCCACAGATAGAGCGCTGGGAAAGATCCCGTGGACTATAGTCGTCAGTAATTCTCCCTCATGAAATCACCTTGATAGAGTTGCGCGCCTATTGGCATATCTCTAAACGCCTTACCTTTTGTTACTCGAATCAGGCCGCCTTGCTGATGTGCTAGCCAAGGCAATTCTTTGATGATTCCGTTAGTCACAGGATCATCGGTCAACTGAACCGTCACGCGCCTCAGCTTGACGCCCTCGCCGAAACTGGCCGCGAGATCATCAGGATCGACGCGCTCCACAGTGGTTGGGTCATTGATGTCGCGGAAGCGGACCAGCATCGGGCGCGCCGGAATATCCTTGAGAAATGCGACATCAGGAAATGTCTTGGGCAGCACGATCAGCCGGTGATTTTGCAGCATGGTCTCATATCGTGCTTTAAACGAAGCGCCGGAGTCACGTTTGCCATTCTCATCCCGGACTGCGCCAACGTCCGGTGCCAGGTGGAACAGGAGATTTGTCGCCCAGTCGCCATTAACATCCGACCGCAGTAGAGCAAACAAGGTGCCGTGCTGCCCCAGGTCGACCGTGACTGCCTCGCCGCTCAGGCGATGCCGCACCGCGCCGGGGCTGGGAATGCTGGTGCTGCTCGTCATCGATGTAGACACCTCGATCACGCTGGAGCCGGTTTTCAGTCCCTCGGGCGTCTCGACCTCCACCGTCAGCCGATAGCGATAATCGGGCAAGGCGGTGCCGCAGCCGGACAGCATCACGACAAGGCCAGCCATCAAGGTCATTACCCCGCGCAAGCCGCCTGAAATCCTCATGCTCAACGCCCCTACCATCCAACGTTAATTCTGGTGACAGCAGAAATAGCAGTTCAATGTCACCGAGTGATGAATCGCGATGGCGGTGCACCAATTCGGCGCGGAATCAAGAAGGGCGCGACGATCGCTCGCCGCGCCCCTTTCTCGTAACTTTAGCCAGCATCTCTCATCATTCCCGCGAAAGCGGGAATCCCGCTTTTTCGTCTCGGCGTTCGAGAAGCGGGACCCCCGCTTTCGCGGGGGTGACGAGGTGAAGGCGATCTGGTGCCAGCCGATCAGCCCTGCAGCAGGCGCATGATCGTCATCGCCTGTTCGCTGCCCGACTGCGGCACGGTCTCGCCGGTGCGGTCGATGATCTTGTCGAAGATGCGTGCGACGCCTTCGGGGGTGCGCTCGCCTTCGGGGAGCGCGGCGCCCTGGGTCATGGTGACATAGGCCGCGTGGAACGCGCCTGCGCCAGCGCCGATGATCATGTTGGTCGG
>CAXRCQ010000101.1:0-5752 GCA_964228845.1 Blastomonas sp. | reverse complement strand
CACAGCCCAGCCGGTCACCCAGATCGGTCAGCCGGTGGCGGTGGCCCGCGCTCTGCTGCGGCGTCGCGCCATATTTGCGCGCGACATGCTCGGAAATCGCTTCGCCCTCGGGCACCATTCCGGGGTTGAGTTCGAACGGGTGCCAGGTGATCTCCGCCTCGACCTCGTCGCCCACGGTTTCCAGCGCCTTTTCGAGCTGCTTGTAGCCGATGATGCACCAGGGGCAGACCACGTCCGAGACGATATCGATCTTGAGTTTATGGGCCGTCATGCTCGGTCTCCGAAAGCGGTTGTGGTGTGCCCCGGAGACCGACTGTATCGCATTCCCGGCACGCTGTCAGCCTGTGTTGACACTCAGCGTGTCGGAACCGGGGTCTCGCCCGAATAGTCGTAGAAGCCGCGCTTGGTCTTGCGGCCCAGCCAGCCCGCCTCGACATATTTGACCAACAGTGGCGCGGGGCGGAACTTGGGGTCGCCGGTGGTGCTGTGCAGCACCTGGGTGATGCTCAGGCACGTGTCGAGCCCGATGAAATCGGCGAGCGTCAGCGGCCCCATCGGATGGTTGAGGCCAAGCTGCACCGCCGCATCGATGTCTTCGATCGTGGCCACGCCCTCGCCCAGCGCGAAGCACGCCTCGTTGAGCATCGGCAGCAGGATGCGGTTGACGATGAAGCCCGGCGCGTCATTGGCCTGCACCACGCGCTTGCCGATCCGCTCCGCATAGCCGCGTACCGCCTCGACCGTCGCGTCCGAGGTAGCGAGACCGCGGATCAGCTCGATCAGCCCCATGACCGGCACGGGGTTGAAGAAATGCACGCCGACAAAGCGCGACGCATCGGGGCTGGCGGCGGCCATGCGGGTGATCGGGATCGACGAGGTGTTGCTCGCGAGGATCGCGTCCGCGCCCAACACCTTGCCGACATTCTCGAAGATCGCGCGCTTGATATCCTCGCGCTCGGTCGCCGCCTCGATGATCAGGCCCGCTTCGGCCATCGGGGCATAGTCGCCGACCGGCTGGATGCGGCCGAGCACCGCTTCGGCCTCGCTTGCTTCCATCTTGCCCTTGTCGACCGCGCGCGCCAGCTGCTTGCCGATGCCCGCCTTGCCCTTTTCCGCCAGCTCGACCGAAACGTCGGAGAGGAACACGTGCATGCCTGCCTGCGCGCTGACCTGCGCAATGCCTGCGCCCATCTGGCCTGCGCCGATGACTGCCATCTTGTCCATGATCTGCCTCTTTCTGCTGCTGACGGAATCGGATAGGCCCGGCGCATAACCCAAGACCCCGAGTCTGGCTAGGAGCCTTGTCCCGAGATGTTCAGCCCGTTTCTGCTGCTTGCCGCTGCCGCCGCGCCTGCCACCGGCCCCGTTCCGGGAGAGGTGAAGATCTTCAAGGACTGGTATGTCGCCTGCGACAATATCTGGTCGTGCGAGGCGGGCAGCCTGTCCGACGACGGCAGCGACGTGTTCACCGCGCAGGTGATCCGCATCCGCCGCGAGGGCGGCCCCGATGCGCCCTTCCGCATCGCGCTGCGCCCGCAGGAAGAGCAGGCCAGGGGCGCGGCAAGGCTGGTGATCGATGGCGGCAAGCCGCTCACCGGCAAACCCGATACCGAAGGCGATACCTGGCTTGACGAGACGCAGTCGATGGCCGTCGCGCGCGGTCTCGCCAATGGCAAGTCGGCAAAGGTCGTGCTGTCGGACGGCTCGGCCATCCCGATCTCGCTCGCCGGATCGTCGGCAGCCTTGCGTTATATCGATGCGATCCAGCAGCGCGCGGGCACGTCTGGCGCGATCGTCGCCACCGGTGCAAAGCCGGACAGCGCCCTGCCCCCGGCAGCGCCGCAGCTGATCGCACGCGCCGCGACCAGCCTGATCGAACTGCCCGACCTCAAGGCCTATCCCGAGATCATCGCCGATAGCGGCTGCGAGTTCCGCATGGAGGGCGCGGAAGACAGCGTCGAGCCGTTGGGACAGCGAGGCGGCAAAGACATGGCGCTGGTGCTCATCGCCTGCGATTCTGGCGCGTACAATTTCGGATCGGCGGTGATGATCGCCGAACGCCCGATGGAAGACCCGAATGCCCGCTGGACCTTCCGCAACGCGAAATTCGACGGCGAAACTGGCTGGGGTGACGAGGAACAGGTCGCGCAAGTGGTCAATGCCAGCTTCGATCCCGCCACCGGCACGCTTTCCGAATTCGCCAAGGGTCGCGGGCTCGGCGATTGCGGGACGGCCAACAGCTATGTCTGGGACGGCGAGCAGTTCCGCCTTTCCGAGCGCAGCGAGATGGACGATTGCCGTGGCGCGTGGGACTGGCCCCGCGTCTGGATCGCCGAGGTGTCGGTCGTCAGGTGATCGTCACAGCGTGCGCGTCATGCACATGCTGAACGGGTCTTCGCTATAGTCGCCAAAGGGCGGGCATTCGGCAAAGCCGTGCTTGCGATAGAGCGCGTGCGCCGCGTGGAAGGGCTCGGGCTTGCCGGTCTCGAGCGACAGCCGCGCATAGCCCCTCGCCCGCGCCTCGGCCATCAGGTGGAGCAGCATCGCCTCACCCAGCCCGCGCCGCAGGAACGCGGGATCGGTGCGCATCGACTTGAGCTCGCCATGGCTTTCGTCGATCTGCTTGAGCGCGCCGCACGCGGCGAGCTGGCCGTCGATGCGCAGCGCATAGAAGGTGACATCGGGCTGGCGCAGCCGCTCGACCGGAAAGGCATGGACCGAGCAGATCGGCGAATGCTGGACCATCTGATCGAGATGATAGCGCAGCAGCGCGACGATATCCGCGCTCGTCAGGTCGTCTTCCGCAATCGTCATCTGCTGCTGCATGGCCAAGTCCCCCGGAACCTTTGTTCGCCTCCGGACATTGCGATGGAAGCGGCGCGCGATCCACACAAAGTTTGCGCAAGGCCCCAAAGCCGCCTAATCGCGGCATCCAGACCCCCGACCGAACCGGAGTTTTCCCCATGTCGCACCCCTCGCCCGAACCCGCCAGCGAAACCGGCTGGTCGCTGGTCATCCATGGCGGATCGGGCCAGTTCGAGCGCGGCCGCCTTACCGCTGAAGCCGATTCAGGGGCACGCGCCGCGCTCGACCGCGCACTCGCCGCAGGGTCAGAGGTGCTGAGCGCAGGCGGCAGCGCGCTCGATGCGGTGCAGGCGGCGATCGTCGTGCTCGAGGATGACCCGCATTTCAACGCGGGCCACGGATCGGTCTATACCTATGAGGGCAAGATCGAGCTCGACGCCGCCGTGATGAACGGGGCCGACCGCGCCGCAGGCGCCATCGCCCGCGCGCACCATACGAAGAACCCGATCCTGCTCGCGCGCAAGGTGCTCGACGACAGCCCGCACGTCATGCTCTCGGGCGAAGGCGCGGACCGTTTCTCGGCGGAATCGGGGCTGGTGCAGGTCGACAACGCCTATTTCGGCACGCCCGAGCGCAAGCGCCAGCTCGACGAGATGAAGGCGAAGACCAACGGCTGGTTCGATATCGACATGAAATACGGCACCGTCGGCGCGGTCGCGCGCGATTGCCACGGAAACGTCGCTGCGGGCACCTCGACCGGAGGGCTGACCGGCAAGCGCTATGGCCGGATCGGCGATTCGCCGCTGATCGGCGCGGGCACCTATGCCGACGACCGGTCGTGCGCGGTTTCGGCAACCGGTGCCGGCGAATATTTCATCCGCGTCGGCGTGGCGCACGAGATCTGCACCCGCATCCGGATGAAGGCCGAGGCGCGCGCCGAGTTCCTGGCGCACGAGGCGGAGCGCGGCGGCACGATCCTCGACGAGGCAGCGCGCGCGAAGCTGCTCGCCAGCGCGCTGACGGCAGACGAGGTGCAGGAAATCGTCGACGCGGTGATGGCCGAGATGGTGGGCCTGGGCGGTACCGGCGGCCTGATCTATCTCACCCCCTGGGGCCATCAGGGCTATGCTTTCCACACACCGGGAATGTATCGTGGCATGGCCAGCAGCGACGGCGCGCGCAGCGTCGCGGTCTATGGCGACGAATAAGCAATAACAGGCGAGGACATCTGATGACCGGCATTTCCCACCGCACCGGCGGGCGCATCCTGGTGGACCAGCTCGTGGCGCAGGGCTGCGACCGCATCTTCACCGTGCCGGGGGAAAGCTTTCTCGCGGTGCTCGATGCGCTGCACAATGTGCCCGAAATCGACACCGTCGTCTGCCGTCAGGAAGGCGGCGTGGCCTTCATGGCCTGTGCCGATGGCGCGATGACCGGGCGCCCCGGCATAGCCTTTGTCACGCGCGGCCCTGGCGCGACCAATGCCAGCATCGGCGTGCATGTGGCGATGCAGGACAGCCAGCCGATGATCCTGTTCATCGGCGATGTCGACCGGGGGATGCGGGATCGGGAAGGCTTTCAGGAGGTCGATTTCCAGGCGATGTTCGCGCCCTTGTGCAAATGGGCGGCGCGGATCGACGATGCGGCGCGCATCCCCGAATATGTCGCGCGCGCCTTTTCGGTCGCGATCTCGGGACGCCCCGGCCCGGTGGTGCTGGCGCTGCCCGAGGACATGCTTCTGGACGTGGTGGAAGTCGCCGATCGCCCGCGCGTTACCCGCCCCGCCCAGCCGGTCTGCCCCAACGGCTTTGCGGTGCTGATGGAGATGCTTGGCCAAGCCAAGAACCCGATCGCGATCGTCGGCGGCGCGGACTGGAGCCCGTCCGCGCGCGCGAACTTCCAGGTCTTCGCCGAACGCATCGGCCTGCCGGTCGCCTGCGCCTTCCGCCAGCAGGATGCGTTCGACAATGGCTCGCCGGTCTGGGCGGGCAATCTCGGCTATGGCCCCAACCCGAAGCTGGTCGCGCGGGTGAAGAATGCCGACCTGATCCTCGCGGTCGGCGCGCGGCTGGGCGAGGCGACCACCGACGGCTATACGCTGATCACCCCCGAACATCCTGGCCAGATGCTGGTGCATGTCCATCCCGATCCGAACGAGCTCGGCCGCGTCTATCGCACCGACCTGCCGCTGTGCGCCGATATGGACGAGTTCGCCGAGGCCGCCGCGCTGTGGGACGAGGAGGAGGTGCATTTCGACAGCGGGGCAGAAGCCCATGCCGAATGGCGCGCCTTTTCCGACCCGCAACCGACGGGCGCGACGCTGGACCTCGGCCAGTGCGTCAAGGCGATGCGCGCGGCGATGCCCGCCGATACCGTGATCTGCAACGGCGCGGGCAATTTCTCGGGCTGGTGGCACCGCTACTGGCATTATGGCGAGAAGCCGAGCCAGCTTGCCCCGACCGCGGGCGCGATGGGCTATGGCGTGCCCGCCGCCGTGGCTGCGGCGCTCAGGCTCAAGCACCGCAAGGTCGTCGCGCTGGCGGGCGATGGCGATTTCCTGATGAACGGCCAGGAGCTGGCGACTGCGGTGCAATATGGAACGGATCTGCTGGTGCTGGTGATCGATAATGGCGCGTACGGCACGATCCGCATGCACCAGGAGCGCGAATATCCCGCGCGTCTCTCCGCCACGACGCTGCACAATCCCGATTTCGCAATGCTCGCGCGCGCCTATGGCGGCTGGGCGGCGACGGTCGAGCGCACCGAAGAATTCGCCCCTGCGCTCGCCCAGGCGCTCGCGCAGCCGGGGCTCAAACTGCTGCATCTGAAGACCGATATCGAGAATATCGCGGCGAGCGGGGCGACGGTCTCAGGGCTCAGGAAGCGCTGATCGCGAGCGCTGCTGCCCCCTCTCCCAGCTCCGGCTAGGCAGCAAGCTGCCAAGCCT
>CAXRCQ010000100.1:0-8837 GCA_964228845.1 Blastomonas sp. | reverse complement strand
GTGGACGAA
The DNA here is from genome assembly GCA_964228845.1 of Blastomonas sp. Classification (GTDB taxonomy): domain Bacteria; phylum Pseudomonadota; class Alphaproteobacteria; order Sphingomonadales; family Sphingomonadaceae; genus Blastomonas. The sequence continues at coordinate 8,828 of CAXRCQ010000100.1, read as the reverse complement.
AGCGCGGTATCTGATCGAGGATTACGCGATCGCCGTGCGATCGAGCCTCTATTCGCGGCGCAGCGGCACGCAACCGGCAGCGCAGGGCTTTGCCGGAATCGGCGCACCGCAACTGGCCGCAGCAAGGCCCGGGGGCGCGTCGCTGCGCGGAATGACCGTTGATACGGCAGATCTTCGCGCTCTGCCTTCGCTGCCGGGTTCGATGAAGGAACTGCTGGCGATGCGGGAGGCCCTGCGTGAAAATGAGACCCTGGTGCTGACCGGGGCCGAGGCGACCGAACCCAATGTCCGCAACGCACCGCTTGGCGACTATCGTGTGCTCGCTTTCTCGACCCATGGCCTCGTGGGCGGTCAGATTGCCTCGCTCAACGAGGCGGCGCTTGTTCTGACCCCGCCCGATCAGGCCACCGCGCAGGACGACGGACTGCTCACGGCCTCCGAAATAGCGTCCCTCGATCTGGCCGCCGATTGGGTGATCCTTTCCGCCTGCAGCACCGCTGCCGGAAACGCCAAGGGCAGCCCCAGCTATGGCGGACTGGCGCGAGCTTTCCAGTCGGCCGGTGCGCGATCGCTGCTGCTCTCGCACTGGCCGGTGCGCGACGATGCCGCAGCCTTTCTGTCGGTCGAGACCTTGCGGCTGGCCGGCCAGAGCGAGGACCGGGCCGAAGCCCTGCGCGCCGCCCAGTTGCGCATGATCGGCAGGAAGACCCGCATTCCTGGTCAGCAGCGCCCCGACCTATGGGCCCCCTTCATCCTGATCGAAGGCTAGGATTCAGGCAGCTCCGCTCACGATCTGCGGCTCCCAGAGGATGTGCCGGTCATCAAGGCAGATGAGGTTGTCGATCTCGACCAGCACGCCGCGTGAATGATAGCCGATCAGCTGCTTGACCGGGATGTCGCGGTTGCGCACCAGAATGGCGGTTTCCTCCGAAGAGAAGTCGGTCATTCCGCGTGCGCGCTCGGTGCCCGTCTCGTCATAAATGTGGATGACATCGCCCTTGACGTAGTTCCCGTGGATCGAGATCACATCGTCACGGTCGATACCGCGTCCGCCATCGGCCATGGCCTGGGCAGCTTCGTTGGAAACCACGATGCTGCCGTCCATCTGCAGACGGTCGGTCAGCCAGGCAGCCCAGCTGTCGGCAGGTTCGGCATGTGCAACGCAGGTGGTGCATGGGCGGGCTCCATCGAGGACCGACGTTACCGGGTTGTCGGCCTCGCCATTGGCGATCAGCGTGGTGCAACCGGCGTTCTGCGCCATGTTGGCAGCCTGCATCTTGGTCAGCATTCCGCCCGTGCCCAGTGCCCCGACCTCGCTCGTCACGGCGAGATACTGGCTGACATCGTGCACGGTCTCGACCAGCTTCGCACCCGGCTCGGACGGGTTGCGGTCATACAGTCCGTCGACCCCAGTCAGGATCACGAGATGCTGGGCCTGGACCATCTGCGCCACCTTGGCAGCCAGACGGTCATTGTCGCCTACGCGGATTTCCTCGGTGGTGATCGTGTCGTTCTCGTTGATGATGGGGAGGACGCCCGATTCGATCAGCCGGTGCAAGGTGTTCTTGGTGTTGAGAAAACGCCGATGGTCCCCGAAATCGCCAAGGGTCACAAGGATCTGCGCAATATTGAGATCGTGCTCGTGTCCGATCTGCTTGTAGGCGTTCAGCAGCAGCGGCATTCCGCACGCCGCAGCCGCCTGTTTGTCGCGCAATCCGGCGGTCGCCGGGGTCAGGCCCACCATCTTCATGCCGAGCGACACCGCGCCCGACGAGCACAAGATGACCTCATAGCCTCGCGATGACAAAAGCGCGATATCTTCCATCAACCTTTGGAGAAACGCCCAACGCGGTACAAGCTTCTTCTGATCTGTTAGAAGACTAGATCCAACCTTTATAACAATACGCTTTGATTTACTCACAATTTATCCCGTTTTTTATTCCAACATAACGGCGGCGAGAGGCTCGTGCATGGCCTCGATATCGCCAAAATGGTACGTGGTTTGACACCGGAAACCATTTTTGACATAGGGGCGTATAGACTTTACATTAACATATGGCAACTCTGCAATTTTCGCAGGTTCCCAAAGGTCTTTCGGGATCGCGCGCGTCCCTTGGCAGCGATGCTGCTGGTTGAACGGCGAACCGAAAATGTCGGGCCGATCCGTAACATTGATAGAGAAGGTTGTGATTTTGCGTATTGCTTTGGTTGGTAACGGAAAGATGGGCGGCGCTTTGCTCAGGCAATGGTGCTCTGTGAGCGAGAGGGATTTTCCCGAGGCACAATTTTTCGTTATCGACCCGATGCAGGACGACGGTGTTTCTGCAGAAACCGATCTCGTCCATTATCTGCGCGAGCCACCGCCGGTCGAAAAAAGCGGGTTCGATCTGGTCATCGTGGCGGTGAAGCCTCAGATCGTGGCCGAGGTGCTGCCCGATTATGCCTCGCGGCTATCGCCGGAGGGGTTCGTGGCATCGATCGCGGCCGGCTGTTCGATCGAGCGGCTCAAGGCTCTCTCGGGCGGTGCAGCCGTGGTGCGGATCATGCCCAACCTGCCCTCGGCCATCGGTGCCGGCGTCAGCGGGCTTTGCGCCGACGATCGCGCCACGCCGTCCCAGCGCGCCCTGATCGAACGGCTGATGGCGGCAGCGGGAAGCACCTTGTGGGTGGCAGACGAGGACATGCTCGACCGTCTGACCGCCGTGGCAGGATCAGGCCCCGGCTATATCTTCGAGATCGCCCGCAATTATGTCGATGCCGCCGTGCAGCTCGGCTTCAGCCCGCAAGACGCCCGTCAGCTCGTGCTGGGCACCATAGCCGGGACGATCGCGATGGCGCAGGCATCGCAATCGAGCCTCGAGGAACTGCGCACCAGCGTGACCAGCAAGAACGGGACCACCGCTGCAGGGCTCGATGCCCTGAACGGCGACGATATGCTGGGCCGGCGCTTCCGCGCCACACTCGACGCTGCCTATGACCGCGCGGTGGAACTGCGCTGACGCCACCGCGTCTCGACTTACACAATCAGGCCCGAAAAGCCGGAAAGACATCTCATGAACTTCATCCAACCGATACGAACGGATTCTGTCGAAACGCCCGTGCATGTCGCGGCGCTCTGCAAAGCTGCCAAGGCGGCGACGCGCATGCTGGCGATGGCCGATACGGCCACCAAGAACGCCGCATTGCGCGCAGCCGCACGCGCCTTGCGCGCCGCCAGCAAGGACATCATCGACGCCAATGCGGCAGATATTGCGAGCCTGAACGACAGCAAGCCGGATTCTTTCGTCGACCGGCTGCGGCTCGACGAAGCCCGGGTTGCCGCACTTGCCGCTGCCGTCGATGCGATAGCCGATCTGCCGGACCCCGTGGGCCGCGAGCTGGGGCGTTTGGAAAGACCCAATGGCCTGGATATACGCCGGGTCGCGGTACCGATCGGCGTGATTGCCATGATCTATGAATCGCGCCCCAATGTCGGCGCGGATGCCAGCGCGCTGTGCATCAAGTCGGGCAATGCCATCATCCTTCGCGGCGGATCGGAGAGCATCCGCTCCACCGCAGCGATCGTGCAGTGCATGCGCGAGGGACTGGCCGAGGCCGGTCTGCCGGAAGATTGCGTACAGACAGTCGCCACCACCGATCGCGCGGCCGTTACCGAATTGCTGCATGCGGTCGATCATGTCGACCTTGCCATTCCCAGGGGCGGGCGCGGGCTGGTCGAGCTTGTGCGCCGCGAAGCGCGGGTGCCGACGCTGCTGCATCTCGATGGCAACTGCCACAGTTATGTCCATGCCGACGCAGATGTGGAACAGGCGGTGGCGATCGTCCGCAACGCCAAGCTCCGCCGCACCGGCATTTGCGGTGCGACCGAGAGCATCGTCGTCGATCGGGATATCGCCGGCCGGGTTCTTCCCGCGCTGGTCGATGCCATGCCCGATTGCGAACTGCGCGGCGATGCCGAGGCGCGGGAAATCGAGCCCCGCCTGCAGCCGGCCAGCGATGAGGACTGGAGCGCCGAATATCTCGACGCCATCGCTTCAGTCAAAATCGTCAATGGCCTCGACGAGGCGATCGGATTCGTGACCGACCACAGCTCGGGCCATACCGACGCGATCCTGACCCGCAACGAGGCTGCCGCACGCCGGTTCATGACAGCGATCGACAGCGCGGTGGTGATGCACAATGCTTCGACCCAGTTTTCGGACGGCGGCGAATTCGGGATGGGGGCCGAGATCGGCATTGCCACCGGCAAGATGCATGCAAGGGGCCCGGTGGGTCTCGAACAGCTTACCAGCTTCAAATATCTCGTGCACGGCAGTGGCCAGGTCCGCGCCTGAGCGGCGCGTCCAGCCTGACTCCGATCTCCCCTCAAACCCGCAAGCCATACCGAACGGAATATCGTGATGAACTCGGAAACCGCCGTCTCGCTGGGAGCCTATTTCGTGCTCATGATCGGCATCGGCCTGTATGCGTGGCGCAAATCGACGAGCAACGTTTCCGAATTCATGCTGGGAGGGCGCAACCTCCCCCCTGCCGTCGCCGCGCTCTCCGCAGGCGCATCGGACATGAGCGGCTGGATGCTGATGGGGCTTCCTGGTGCGGTCTATCTTGCTGGCTTCAGCGCCGTCTGGATCGCGGTGGGGCTGACGATCGGGGCCTGGGCCAACTATCGGCTCGTTGCGCCTCGCCTGCGCGCCTATACCGAAATCGCGGACGACGCGGTGACCATCCCCGACTATCTCGAGAAACGTTTCGAGGATCGCAGCCGCAGCCTCAGGGTGATCGCCTCGCTGGTCATCATCGTGTTCTTCACCCTCTACACCTCGGCCGGCCTCGTCGCCGGCGGCAAGCTGTTCGAGGCATCCTTCGGCTATGATTATCGCTTCGGGCTGATCCTGACCGCGTCGGTCGTCATGCTTTACACGTTGTTCGGCGGCTTTCTGGCGGTGAGCCTGACCGACTTCGTCCAGGGCTGCATCATGTTCGTCGCGCTGGTTCTTGTGCCGATCGTCGCCATCGCAGCGGTCGGCGGCTGGGGCGACACTCGGGCAGCAACTGCCGCCGTCAATCCCGATTATTTCAACTGGTTTGCCGGTGTCAGCACGCTCGGCATCCTGTCGAGCCTGGCCTGGGGCCTCGGCTATTTCGGTCAGCCGCATATCATCGTGCGGTTCATGGCGGTCCGTTCGGTCAAGGACATGCCGATGACGCGCAGGATCGGAATGTCGTGGATGATCGTCACGGTCATCGGGGCGGTGCTGTGCGGCATTGGCGGGCTCGCCTATGTCACGCAGAACGGCATGGTCCTGGCGGATCCCGAGACCATCTTCATCGTTCTGTCGCAGACGCTGTTCCACCCCTATATCGCGGGCTTTCTGCTTGCCGCGATCCTGGCCGCGATCATGAGCACGATCTCGTCCCAGCTGCTCGTTTCATCGAGCTCGCTGACCGAGGATTTCTACAAGACCTTCTTCCGCAAATCGGCAAGCCAGAGCGAACTCGTGATGGTCGGCCGGGCGGCGACGCTTGCCGTCGCGATCGTGGCGGTGTTTCTCGCGCTCGATCGGTCGAGCAGCATCCTGTCGCTGGTCGGCAATGCCTGGGCCGGCTTTGGCGCAGCTTTCGGCCCTGTCATCCTGCTCAGCCTGCATTGGCGGCGGATGACCAGACAGGGTGCACTGGCGGGCATCATCGGCGGCGCAGCGACGGTGCTTGTCTGGCTTTATGCCCCGTTCACGATCGACGGCCAGGCTCCCACCGATCTGGTATATGAGATCATCCCCGGCTTCATCGTCAGCACGATTGCGACCGTTGCCGTCAGCGTGTTCGGCAAGCCGGCTCCCGAGCGGCTGGACAGGAACTTCAGTGCGATGCTGGCCGAGCAATGATCCGCCGCCAGGGGGCGCGTTTCTCTGGTATTCCTCGATCGATCGCCATTACGGCGCAGCACAGGTCGGGGCGCGCGGATGCCCGGACCGCATGGGCGCTGTCGGAGCCGTTCCATCTACCGACCGGTCGTGCCCCTTGGGTCGCCTGCAGCGAAGAACCGCCATCGACACGACCGGGAAACCAATAGGGCGGTGGAAGAGTTGTTAACATTTGTTGGAACTGCAGGGGGCACGAAATGCTGGACGAGCAAGAGGCGGCGACCGTCGGGCAGCGTGCTCCGCGAATGCAGGTCAATCCCCCGGTATTCTATATCTCGGCCGCGCTGATCGTCGCCTTTGCGGCGCTGGGCGCATCCTTTCCCGACCGCGCCGGCAGCATATTCAGCGCCGTCGAGCGAACCATCGTGCGTGATTTCGGCTGGTTCTACATCGCCTCCGTCGCAGGATTCCTGATTTTCGCGCTCTATCTGATGTTCAGCCGCTACGGGGATATCAAACTGGGTCCGGATGACAGCGAACCTGAATACAGCCATCTTTCGTGGTTCGCGATGCTGTTCAGCGCGGGCATGGGGATCGGTCTCATCTTCTTCGGGGTGGCCGAGCCGGTTCAGCATTATGCCCTGCCCCCCGTGGGCGAAGGCAGGACGGTCGAGGCCGCGCGTCAGGCCATGGTGCTGACATTCTTCCACTGGGGCCTGCATGCCTGGGCAATCTATATCGTCGTCGGTTTGGCCCTCGCCTATTTCGCCTTCCGCCGCGGGCTTCCCCTCACCATCCGTTCGGCGCTCTTTCCGCTGATCGGTCGGCATATCCATGGGCCGGTCGGGCATGCGATCGATATCTTTGCGGTGCTGGGCACGATGTTCGGCGTGGCGACATCGCTGGGCCTCGGGGTGCTGCAGGTCAATGCAGGGTTCAGTCATCTTTTCGGCGTGCCCACCAGCAGTACTGTGCAACTGGTGCTGATTGCCACGATCACCGGCATGGCGACGCTTTCGGTGATGGCCGGGCTAGACAAGGGCGTGAAGCGCCTGTCCGAGCTGAACATCGTGCTGGCGGTCGCGCTGCTGGTCTTCGTGCTTCTGGCGGGGTCGACCGTATTTCTGCTGCAGGCCTATGTGCAGAATATCGGCGCCTATCTGGGAGCCGTCGTGCAGCGGACATTCCGCATGTACGCCTATGAGCCGAACCCGTGGCTGGGCAGCTGGACGCTGTTCTACTGGGGCTGGTGGATCGCCTGGTCGCCCTTTGTCGGCATGTTCATTGCGCGGATTTCTCGCGGGCGCACGATCCGTCAGTTTGTTTCCGGGGTTCTGCTGGTCCCGGTTCTCTTCACCTTCCTGTGGATGACCGTCTTCGGCAACACCGCCATCGCGCTCGACATGAGCGGAGTTGCCCCGATTGCCCGGACGGTTGTCAACAACCTGCCCGTCGCGCTGTTCGAGGTGCTCGAATATTTGCCGTTCTCGACCCTGGCATCGGGGCTGGCAACGCTGCTCATCATCACCTTTTTCGTGACGTCCGCAGATTCGGGCGCGCTCGTAATCGACATGATCACCTCTGGCGGGTCGGAAATCACCCCTGCCTGGCAGCGCGTCTTCTGGGCCGTCTGTGCGGGCGCGGTCGCGGCGGTCCTGCTACTGGCAGGGGGCCTGCAGGCGTTGCAGACCGCCGCCATCGCCAGCGCGCTGCCGTTCGCCATGGTGATGGTCTTCATCTGCTACGGCCTGTTGCGCGCCCTGCAGACGGAATCGTCCGCCGCAGCGCTCGATCTGTCCGGGGCGAGCCACGGCCAGGGCAAGGCACTGCGCTGGCAACAGCGTCTGGCCAGCATCGTCCATTTCTACCAAGAGGCCGAAGTCCGCTCGTTCATCGAAGAAACCGCAGCCCCCGCCATCGATGCCGTAGCCGAGGAAATGAGCGCCGCCGGATTCACCCCCGAGATTTCGCGCGGTCACGATCATATCACGCTGGCCGTGGACCATCCCGGACGCGGCGCTTTCAGTTACGGCATCAGGCTGCGCAGCTTCAGGACACCCAGCTTCGCCTGGGCCGAAACGCGCAAGGCGCAGCAGGGCGAAAGGATGCACTACCGCGCCATGGCGCAAAGCCCGCAGGGCGATCAGCCGCATGACGTGACCGGCTATTCCCGCGAACAGCTGATCCACGAGATCGTGAGCCGCTATGCCATGTTCCGCCACGTCCGCCGCATGGCCTAGCCGCGCCGACATTACCTCCTGTTCCGTCAAGCGCATGTCGGCCTGCCGATGTCCGCGCCTGCGACCGGCGGTTAATCTCGGAAATACAAATACTTGCTATTACGCATACGTAAATCGAAGCGCGAATGCCCTGACGCGCGTTTCTCAATCATCCGCACCGGGCCATGTGCCACTGAAATAGAATTCATCGTCCGTACCAAGGGCACAGGAACCCTCTTCACCTGCACTCGTAACCCTGTTGTCTCTCCCAGCCAGCAAGGATTGAAGCGCGCGTGAAACAACTGCATTCCGACTACTGGAATTTCCGCGGTTCCTTCAAGATTGCCAAGATACTGGACATCGGAACGCATATGTCGCTCGTGCGGCGCGCCAACGGGCGGTTTCTGGTGCTCGACAGCTACGATCTCGATAGCGACGATCGATCCGCGCTGCTGACGCTGACGGGCGACGGACGGCTGGTCGATGCGATCATCAATGTCCATCCTTTCCACACGCTTCATTGTCCGGCTCTGGTCGACATCCTGCCCGGCGTCCGCCTGATCGGCACCCGTCGGCATCTCAGGCAGCTACCCGATCTCCCCTGGGACCAAGGCGTGATCGAGGATGCCGCGACCCAGGCGGAATTCGCCGATGACCTTGACTTCTCGATACCCTCGGGTGTCGATTTCGTCAGCGACGACGAGAAGGTCCATGTCGCCTCGGTTGTGGTCCGCCACCGTGCGAG
>CAXRCQ010000099.1:0-5272 GCA_964228845.1 Blastomonas sp. | reverse complement strand
GGCTGGATCACCTCGACCGAGCCGGTCGAACCGGCACTCGCGGCCTGATCGCATTTCGGTTAAGCCCCGGACCGGGGGAAAAACATTTGCGCGCATTCGCATCTTTGCTGACAATCGGCTTGGCGGTCACCGCCCCGGCAGCCCATGCGCAAGCCAGTCCGTCCGGCATGACGTCGTTCTCCGGCGAAAGCCGGAGTCCAGAGCCAGATCGTGCTCCGCCGCTCCTGGATTCCGGCTTTCGCCGAAATGCGGGCATGGACGAGCATTTCACCATCACCGGAAGCATCCGCGTTCGTTATGAGCTGCTAGAAGGCCAATATCGGCCCGGCCTGCCCTCGCGCGATGATGCCATCACCGCGCAGACCGCCATCGCCGCCGATTACCGCAACGGTCCCTGGCATTTCTCGGCCGAACTGGTCGAAGCGCGCGCCTATCTTGTCGATGCGCCCGGCGCGGTGAGCACCAGCGAAGTCAATGCGCTTGAATTCAGCCGCGCCTCGGTCAGCTATGCCACCGGCCCGGTCGAGCTGACTGCAGGACGCTTTCACCTCAATCTCGGCTCGCGCAGATTGGCCGGGCGTAACGCCTTTCGCAACACGATCAACAGCTTCACAGGCTTGAGGCTCGATTGGCGCGGCAGCCAAGGCGAGCAGCTGGTGGCCTTTTACGCGCTGCCCCATACACGGCTGCCCGGGGATCGCGCCGCGCTGATCGACAACCGGGTGCGCTGGGATCGCGAGAGCTTCGACCTCCGCTTCTGGGGCGCGCATTACACGCGGCCCGACCTGTTCGACGGCATCACGCTGCAGGCCAATGTCTTCGGCCTGAACGAACGCGATGGCGATAATGGGCCCAATCGCAATCGCCATCTGTTCACCTGGGGCGCGCGGCTGCTTCGGCCGCCCAGGGCCGGGCAATGGGATATCGATCTGGAGGGCGCGGTGCAGACCGGGACCATCCGTCAATCGGCCGCGGCCAATGCCCCGCGCCAGGATGTGCGGGCGTTCTTCGCCCATGCCGAATTCGGGTTCAGCCCCGCCCTGCCCGGCAAGCCGCGCATCTCGGCGCTGGTCGACCTGGCGAGCGGCGATGATCCGCGCACGCCGGGCACCTATGCCCGTTTCGACACCCTGTTCGGCCCGCGCAGATCCGAGCTCGGCCCGACAGGCATTTTCGGACCGCTGTTCCGAAGCAACCTGCTCGCTGCGGGATTGCGCGGAGAAATTGCACCGGCACCGCGCTGGGACGTGATGACCCTGTGGCGTCCCGCCTGGGTGCACGATCGCCGGGACCGGTTCGGCAATACGGCACTGGTCGATCCCAGAGGACGGTCCGGCCGTTTTGCAGGGCATATGCTGGAGGTGCGTCTGGGCCACTGGCTGATCGAAAAGCGGCTGCGGCTGGAAGCGGGGGCCGCGATCATGACCAGCGGACGATTGCTCGATGAGGCACCCAATGCCACCGGCTTCGGCGATACGCGCTACGCCTATGGTCAGGTGCAGTGGAACTTCTGACGGCGCGGATCAGAATATCCGGTCGAGCGCCTTGTCGAGCATCCACAATTGCCACAGCAGCCGGGCATTGTCGCTGCGCCCGGATATGTGCGCCTCGGCAATCTCGGTCAGCCGGACGGTGTTGAACCAGCCGCTGCGCGACAGTGCCGACCCGCTGGCGATCGCACGCGCCTGGTCAGCGAGCGGCCCGCGAAACCATTGCGCGATGGGGCTGACGAACCCCATTTTCGGGCGGTAGAGAATGACGTCGGGCAAGGTGCCACGCATCGCGCGCTTCATCAGCCATTTGCCCTGCCCGCCGCGCACGCGCATCGCTTCGGGCAGCGACGCGCTGAACTCGATCAGCCGGTAATCGAGCAGCGGCTCGCGCGCTTCGAGGCTGACGGCCATGCTGGTGCGGTCGACCTTGGTCAGGATGTCGCCGGGCAGCCACAGCTTCATATCGGCATATTGCGCGGCATCGAGCCCCGAGCGCGCCGGGGCCGCCTGCATCAGCGCGATCATGTGATCCTCGCCGCGATAGCCGCCAAGCGCGGCGCGCTGGCTGTCCGAATAGAGCGCCTGGCGCGCGGCGTGGTTGGTCACGCCGACGGCATCGGCATAGCCCTCGGCACCCGTGCGCGCGAGCGACAGCAGGGTCGATTTTGCCCGCAACGGACGCGGGGCCCAGTCCGCCTTGGGATAGAGTGCACCCAGCGTTCCGAACACCGGACCACGCAGGCCCTGCGGCAACAGGCTGCGTATGCGCTCCTCTCCATGGTGAAAGACATGGCGGCGATATCCCGCCAGCGCCTCGTCCGCGCCATCGCCCGACAGCGCGACGGTGACGCTCTCGCGCGCAAGCTGGCAGACGCGGAAGGTCGGCAGCATCGAGGCATCGGCAAAGGGCTCGTCGAATTGCGCGGCGACCGCATCGATGATCGCGATATCGTCGGGTGAGACGATGCGGCTGCGGTGATCGGTGGCGAAGCGCTCGGCGATGCGGCGCGCATAATCGCTTTCGTCCAATGCTGCGACATCGAAGCCGATGCTGCACGTCTTCACCGCCTGGTTCGAGCGTTCCGCCATCAGCGCGACCACGGTCGAGCTGTCTACCCCGCCCGAGAGAAACGCGCCGAGCGGAACGTCCGCGACCATGCGCGAGGCGACCGCTTCGCGCATATGGTGCAGCAACTCCGCCTGCAGATCGCCGACCGATCCCTTCGCGCGACGCGAGAAATCGACATCCCAATAGCGCACCGGTTCGGGCAAAGGCTTGCCGCGCTCGAGCATCAGATAATGCCCGGCGGGGAGCTTCTTGACGCCCGATACGAAGCAGCGATGGTCGGGCACATAACCAAAGGCCAGATAGTCATCGACCGCCTGCAGGTCGGGCATCCGGCGCAGCGCCGGGTGTGCGAGCAAACCCTTCAATTCCGAGGCGAAGATCACGCTGCCATCGGGCAGGCTCGCATAATGCAGCGGCTTCACCCCCAGCCGGTCGCGGGCTACAAACAGCCGCTGCTGGCGCTGATCGAAAATGGCAAAGGCGAACATGCCGTTGAGCCGGTCGAGACAGTGCACGCCCCATTGTCGCCAGGCCGCAAGGATCACCTCGGTATCGCCCGAGGTGCGGAAGGCATGGCCGAGCGCGCTCAGCTCTGCACGTACCTCCTGGAAATTGTAGATTTCGCCATTGAAGGTCAGCACATCGGCTTCGTCGGCGCTCGCCATAGGCTGCGCGCTGCCTTCAAGGTCGATGATCGAGAGGCGCAGATGGCCAAGTCCGACGCCGGGCGCGGTCCAGCAGCCATTGCCGTCGGGGCCACGGTGCAGCATCGCATCGGTCATTAGCCTGATGCGCGCCGGATCGACCGGCTTGGCGGTTTCGAGATGGAAGATACCCGCAATGCCGCACATGATCGATCAGCGCCCCGCCAATATGGCATCGGAGAGCTTCTGCGCCCCACCCGCATCGCGCAGCAGCGCATCGATCGCCGGACGCGCCGAGCCATCGCCGCTGCGCTCTGCAGAAACGATCAGGATCATCGCCGGTTCGCTCTGCCGGAGCAGCCGTGCCTTCAAGGATTCCACGCGGATGCCGAGATTGCTGCCGGTGACGACATTACCAACGCGATAGAAGGTCGCAACGTCGCGCACCGCCCTGCCCGGCCCGGTAATGATATCCGCCTTGCCATCTGCGACCGCCGGCCCCCGCTCCACCCACGACCATTTGCCCTCGGGATCGAGTGCGCCCTGGCCATAGCCGGTGATCTCGCGCCCCTCGGACTGTCCGTCGAACAATGCGGCGTAGATATCGACGCGCTCGCCATCGCGCGCATAGCTGGCAATCCAGCGCCGGTTGCTGCCTTCGGCGCGCGGCATCCAGGCGGTGTCGGGCGCATAGGCCTCCCGCTGCCAGCCCGCGATCTGCGGCAGGCTGTCGCGGGTGGGCAGCGGCGCGGGATCGGGCAAGCCCAGCAGCGCCCAGCCCATCGGCGCGGCCAGCACAAGCGCGGCGCCCGCGATGACCAGGCGATCATTGGGCGGCAGGTTGCGCGAACGCTCGGCCAGCCGGTGCGCCAAAGCCGGGTCGATGAACGGGTCGCTCACCTGCCGGTCGAAAAAGCGCCAGCCGATTGCCATCACCAGGATCAGCACGACCGCGAAGAAGATCCAGCCATAGAAGACATGGTCGAACCCGGCGGCGAAATCGAGGCCGTACAGGTCGGCGATATAGATCGTCCCGAACGCGCGGACACCGTTGGCCAGGATCGGGATGACGATCGACAGCGCGACGATGCCGATCCGGCGCGGCCAGCTGTTGAAACAGACATTGGCGACGAGCACGCCATAGGCGATCATCGCGATCAGGAACTTGACCCCCGAACAGGCCTCCGCGACGCGGAACAGCGCGGTCGGGGTCGAGATGAAAACGCCCTCGATATGCGCAGGGATTCCCGACCAGCCGAGCAGCAGCATCGAGATATCCGCCGTGATCGTCTGCAGCGGCGGGACCAGCTCCTCGCCTACCGGCACGAGGAAAAACGCATAGCCCAATGGAAACAGAAGCGCGCGCGCGACTTGCGGGCCGAGCAGCGCGAGCGTGGCTCCCTGCAGGAACATCACCAGCGCCAGATGCCGCGCCAGTGCCACGCCTGCCGCCTCGCCCAGGATCCATCCGCCGCTCGCCGCGGCCATCACCACCAGGCCGGGCCACCAGAGCGAGGGGGTGATGCGCCTCACCTCGTCGGCCCGCTGCATGACCAGCCAGGCGAGGATGAAGGGAATAAGCAGGATATGGTTGAAGGTGGAGCTGTCCCACCAGATCATGACCATGTCCGCCGCATCGCGCGCGAACACGATCAGGATCGCGGCCCAGGCAACGCCCAGCCGGATCAGTGCCGACCGCCAGGCAGGACTGAGCGGCTGGGGTTCGGCTTTGTCGGGAATGTCGGCAGCCAGGCTCGCCATCAGGCCGCGCTCGTCACCAGGGCGGGCGGCTGATCGAGCCAGGCGAGCAGCGGCGCGAGCTGCGCATCCCATTGATAATGGGCCAGCATATGCGCGCGGGCGGCAACGCCCATGGCGTCGGCCCGTTCCGGATCAGCGGCCAGCGCGCAGACGGCATCGACCATGGCATCGTCATCGCGCGCGACCATGAAATGCTCACCAGCCTGCGCCGCGATGCCTTCCGCCGCCGCGACCGAGGCGACGACCGGACGGGCCATGGCCATGGCTTCGAGCACCTTGTTCTGGACCCCTCGCGCGATCGAGAG
>CAXRCQ010000098.1:0-7021 GCA_964228845.1 Blastomonas sp. | reverse complement strand
GCGACATCGGCCTCGATGCAGCCGCCGGACAGATAGCCCCATTGATGCGTCGGGGTGACCAGCATCTGCGCACCGATTTCGCGCGGGGCCGGGCCCGAGGCTTCGACCAGTGTGGCGATCGCATGCGCAACCCGTTCGGCGCGGACCGCCATCAGCAGCGGGCGGATATCATCGGTCTGCGCGTCGAAGGGCCAGCTGCTCATGCCGGACGACTTAGGGTGCGCAAGCGCAATCGGCAATCGCCACGCGTCGCGTAACGGTCAGCCGCCCGTCAGGCTGCGCAGGAACCTGCGCCGGATCAGCCGGTCCTCGAGGATGCGGCCGATCACATAGAGCAGCGCGAACAGCCCGGCGAACACATAAGCGGATGTCGGCGAGAAGCGGTCCTTGCCGCCATCTTCCTTCTTCTCGTCCTTCTTGTCCTTCTTGGGCTTTTCGGGCGCGGGCGCGCCGAGCATCTGGTCGATCCAGTGCAGTTCGCGCACCTTTTCCTTCTCGTCCTTCTTTTTCTTGTCCGCCTGCTCGGTATCGGGCTTGGTCAGCATGCCGACCCCGACGATGATCTGCCCGAAGGCGATGAACATCAGCGGCGCGAGAAAGCAGAAGAGCAGCGACTTGCTGGTCATCCAGTAGCGCAGCACGCCGCCGCCGGGCTGGCTCTCGACGCGCAGTTCGCCCCGATCGTAGATCGACATCTTGTCCTGTGCGAGCGGGTCCTGCTTGGTGAAGCTGAGGCTCCTGCCGGCCTGGTCGAAGCTGGTGCCGGGCTCGCGGAAAAAGGGATCGAGCCGCGCAAATGCTTCGTCCGCGCTCTGGCCAGCGGGCAGGGGCAGTTCCCCGCGCACGGTCCAGATCCAGTCGATCAGCCGCATCCAGGACCGGCCATCGCGGTGCGGCGCCGTCCCGGGCAGGTCGCCGCCGGGCATGCTCTGTACCATCCGTGTCATTCTGCGGGCACCGCAGTCGTTTCATGGCGCTTGCCGAACTTTTCCTTCAGCGTCTTCCAGGCCTCGGTGAAGGGATAGGTCATCTGCTCGCGGATGGACATGCGGCGGCCGCCTTCCATCCCCAGCAGTTCGGCCTCGCCATCGACACAGGTGCCGAAGATGCGGTCGATGAAGATGAAGTTGCTGGCATAGTTGCTGCGGCTCGCCTCGAAATCCTGCGAATGGTGCAGGCTGTGATGCTCGGTGGTGTTGAAAAGATAGCGCCACCAGGCTGGCGTGTTGAAGCGAACATTGATGTGCTGATACACGCCGATCGACATGCCGATTGCGCCGGCGAGCAGCGCGGCACGCGGCAGGAAGTCGAACAGCCCACCGATCCCCAGCCCGATAAGGAACAGCTCGACCGGATTGCCGACCGCGCCCTTGTTGATGTTCAGCTGGGTGATGTAGTGATGCACCGAATGGGTGAGCCAGAGCGGGTACCAGTTGTGCATTCCGCGATGCATCCAATACTGGCCGAAATCGAAGATGAACAGGATCAGGAATGCCTGGACCAGCAGCGGCAGGCCGGTGAAAAAGGCCAGCTTGTCCCAGTTGAAGCTGGTCAGCAGATTCTCGATCAGCACCTCGCTGCTTATGAAATTGTCGACCAGCCGCAACAGCGTATAGCCCAAGCCGACATAGAACAGGTCGGTCACACATTCCTTCCAGGTCAGTTCCCAGCTCTTGTAGCGCGGATTGACCCATTCGAGCGCGAGCAGGAAGGCGCGGAAAGCGATGCCGATGCCGATCGCGGTCGAGGCCTTGGCGATCGAATTGGGCGCATAATACCAGAAAAGAATCATCGCAAAGAGTACGGCGGGCTGGAACCAGGTGAAGAACAGCCGCTTGAACGGCCCGCCCTCTACCCGGGGCACATTCTCCCAGCCGATGGTGACCGGGGAATCTGCCCCGATGATCCGGTTTCCGACGCGTACTCCGTTCATGACCCAAGTTCTCGCGTTCTAGTCGTGCAGCATCATCGCAGTTGCGCGTTGGTTGCAGGACGGTTGAGGTTCGCAGCACGACGAGAGTTGTAAAAACAGGCTCATCACGCCAGACGGCAATCGGCAATAGTTCCCATAGACCTGATCTATGCGGTTATTCGGCACGGGGCGGCACCGGCACGATGATGAAGCGGTCGTGCACCTGTGGCTGATCGGGCGTGCCGAGTCCTGCTTTGAGCCCCCCGCGCAATCTTGCGATCTCGGAAGGCGGCAGTTCGAGCGGATGCTCGTCCGGATGCTCGAGCACCTCATGCGCATAATCGCGCCCCGGCACCTTCGTCATCTCGATATGCGCGCCCAGCACCGCGCGGATCGGGTGGGTGCGTGCAAAAGCGCTCAACCGGTCGATACTGTCGCGGTTGTCGGCGAGGAAATTGACCGGAATGTACAATCGTCCCGGGTAAAGCGTGTCTCCCGAGAGCAAGATTTTCAGTCGCGGGTCATAGACCATCATCGCGGCTGCCTGATGCCCTGGCGTCGGAATGATCGACAGTGCACGCCCGCCCAGATCAAAGGTCGCGATGGCGCCGGGCCAGGGCTCGATACCGAAAAAGGCAGCGACATCTGCCGGTTTGAGCCCGACCAGCGTGGTATCGGCCCGGTCGCGAAACGCCGCATCGCCCGCGATATGATCACCATGCGCATGGCTGTGCGCAACGACGAGCGGGATCGAAGCACGCCCATGCGCGGCGAGCCAGTCCGCGATCACGCGATCGACCACCGGGCGGATCACCCCGCCTTCGGCCCCGGTATCGATCAGCAGCGCCCTGTCGCGCCCGAACAGCAGATACAGGAACGGAGCTTCGAAATTGGTCTTGATCGACTGGCGGATGACAAAGGTGTCGGCATCGAGAGCCTGCACCTGCGCGACCGGCTCGGCACCATTGGTCCCGTCGATCCAGCGTTCGGGAAACAGCCGGGGCAGCGGTGCAGGCGGCTCGGCGGCCAGCGGACCAGCCGCCATCAGCAGCGAGGTCAACGCCGCCAGTGTCGATGTTCTGCTCAACGCTTTCATGCCAAGCCCCTTGTTGCTGCATCGGGGCGGAGATCGACCTTGCCCGATCGAGCTCCGCCACGGCTTGCGCGTTTCCGGTCAGAACTTGAACCGCGCCTCCAGACCGAGAGTCATCGGGTTGATGACGTTGTTGCGCAGATAGCGCAGACGCACGCCATCGTTCAGGCCGACGCGCGAGCGATCGTTCGACACCGATGCCACCGCATATTTGTCGAATATGTTGTTGGCCCAGACCCCGAAGCTGTACTGGTCGGTCTCGTAGAAGATCGACGCGCGGTGGGTGGTAAAGCCGGGCAGCTTGTCGCCGAATGCGCGGTCCCAGCCCAGTCGGGTGACCACGTTGCCGCGATAGGTCGCGGTCCAGTCGGCAACGATATTCCCGTCCATGAATGGCGCGGTATAGGTCGCGCCCAGCGCAGCGGTGTTCCTTGCCGACCCCGGCAACCGATCGCCCGCCAGCGCGTCGAGCTGGATCGGTCGGCTGGGATAGATCCCGGCGGGGCTGTTGACCGCGATGATCCCCGGAACGTCCTGGGTCAGCCGGGCATCGAGATAGGCATAATTGCCCTGGATCGTGACACGCGGGAAGGGGCGAAGCTGGAACGAGCTCTCAAAGCCCTCCGACTTGCCGGTACCGCCATTGACGGTGATGCCGACCACGCCGTTGACCGTGGCAGAGGCAACCTGAATGCCGTTCCACTTGATCTGGAAGACGTTGAAATTGAACGTCAGCATGTTGTCGAACAGTTCGGTGCGGATGCCGAGTTCCAGATTCTTGGTGGTATCCGGCCCGAACTGCTGCTCGTTGGGCAGCGCGCAGACATTCTGCTGGTTCGGATTGAGCGGCAGCACGCACGGCGCCACGGTGTTCGGCCCGCCCAGGCGATAGCCCTTGGAATAGGTGCCATAGACCATGATGTCGGGGGTGATGTTATAGGAGGTATTGAACTTCCACACCCAGCCGCTCTTCTTGGCGACACCGCCGGCAGAGGGCAGGTCATAGGGGCTCAGCGGATCGCCGAGCAGCGGCAGCACGGCGCGGCCCGCCACTTCCGAGCGATAGCCGAAATAGCGGGCCCCTGCAGTCACCTGCCATTCGGGCGTGATGCGGAACGTGCCTTCGCCGAACACCGCGCGCTCGGTCACCCGCGAGCGGTTGAACGAGACATATTCGAGCTCCAGCGGATTGGGCAGGGTGCCGAAAGCGACGAACGGGTGGTTCGGCAGCCGTTCGCGATAGTCGTTCTGCAGCGTGCGGCGGTTGTAGAACGCGCCGAGTACCCAGTTGAACGGCCCGCCATGGCGCGAGACGAAGCGCACTTCCTGGTTGAACTGCTTGCGGCGGTTGGTGCTCTCGTTGAAGCTCGAAAAGGCCGGGAAGGATTCATAGCCATAATCGAGGTCGAGCAGGAGGTCGGTATTGTCGCCGGTGCGCTCGATCTTGACGTCGGTATGCGCGGTGGTAGCGACCAGGTCTGCGATGTCACCGATATTGGCGTTGATTTCGGCGCTGATCAGATGCGCGCGGCGATCGACCGGCTCGAGGAAGCGCGACGCGCTCTCGTAGCGACCGGTGCTGAACACGAAATCGCTGTTATACTGGCCGCCATCGGTCTTTGTCCGCTGATAGGCATAAGTGATGTTGAGCTTGAAATCCTCGCTTGCCTGATAGAGCAGCTGGTTGCGGGTGGTGAAGGTCTTCTCGAAATTGACGTCGTTGTCGCGACGCAGGTTGGCGGCATAGCCGGCGGGCGTGATGACATTGGGCCCATTGGGCTGGGGCAGCGATGTGCCGGGCCGCTGCAGCAGCAGCGTGTAATCGATAAAGCCGGGATCGTAGAAATAGCCGGTCGCGCTGCGGAAGGCGAGGTGATCCTTGATGATCGGGATGTTGATGACGCCATCGGCCTGATAGCCCAGCTGGGCACTGTGCTGCTTGGCATAGAAGCGGCCATGAACCTCGCCTTCGAAACTGTCGAGATTGGGCCGGTTGGGGATGTTGCGGATCGCGCCTGCCAGCGTGCCGAGGCCGTACAGCGTGCCTTGCGGGCCGAGCAGCACCTCGACGCGGGCGATGTCGAGCAGCTTGAAGTCGTAATAGAGCGGAACTTCGCCCAGATACAGGCCGAGCGCATCGTCGAACGAAGCCCCGGTCGCGCTGGTGTCCGACGCGTTGAGGCCGCGCATCACGATGGTTCCGGTCGATCCGGGGCCGGTGTCCGAAATGGTGAGGCCCGGGGTGAAATCGGCAATGTCGCGCACGTCGTCGATGCGCTGGCGGGCGAGCTGTTCGTCGCCGATCGCGCTGATATTGATCGGCACGTCCTGGATGGAGGTCGCGCGGCGGGTCGCGGTCACGACGATGACGTTGCTGCCGCCTTCCTGCTCGGTGTCCTGCGCGGCATCGCTTGCAGCGTCCTGCGCAAAGGCAGGCGCGGTACCCACACCCATCAGCATGGTGGCGCCCAGCAGGCTTGCGCGAAACAGTGTTCTTGTCATTTTTAGACCCCCAATTCTTGGTGAGCCCTTCTTCAAACGACAGCCTTCTCCCCTGGGGTTCTGGCAAGGCCGACCCCTTGATCGCCGGTTTTCCGGCCTGTTCTCCCTGAACCACCCCACACGCGCCGCTCCCTTTGCGCGCGCGCCATTGCACGTCGCGCGGCGGCTTTGCCTGCGGGATCAAAAATCGGTGTGCGAAGGGGGATCGTGCCGACCGCGCGGTGCGCAGCGCCTTGCTGGGTTTCCAAACAGGCAGGCTTTCGATCCACGGACCCTCGCTTGCAAACAGTCGATAGTGCCGCTGCCGTGCTGGCAGCGACACCCGATACGGTATGGATATTACCTAATGCGTCAAGCGTAATAATTTTGCACTTGCTCAGTATGAACGCCAATTCGTGCTGCAATGCAAAAAATCCGCTGAATTTTAAGGCTTTGACGCCCAGCCTGGCAAACGCCAACCGGCCCGCAATGTCGAGCGGCACAGACCGGCGCGTGGCAAGGCCGCCGTCGGGACCAAGCGATCCTTCCGATTCGAAATCGATTCGCTCTGCCGACGAAACGCAGCAAATGCGCAGCTTTCCTGACTGTATTCACCTGGCGCAGGCAATGAGCGCGCCGAAGGCAAGCGGATGATACATAGGGGTGCTCCGACCTTGAGTTATTACCATTTTTGCACATCGTAATATTTTGTGCTGGACAAGCCGTTCGCTGCTGGTGATGCTGCACTGCGAAAGGGGATCGAATCATGGCACAGCTCTGGCGCAGGCTTTCCACCCTCCTGGTAATGATGGGGCTGGTTTCTCTCGCCGCTTGTTCCATGTCCCCCGAGCCCGCCAAGCCCAAGACCGAGTTCAATATCGGCTGGTCGATCTATGCCGGCTGGATGCCCTGGCCCTATGCGCAACAGGCGGGCATCGTGAAGAAATGGGCCGACAAATACGGCATCAAGATCAACTTCGTGCAGGTCAACGACTATGTCGAGTCGGTCAACCAGTACACCGCAGGCAAGTTCGACGGCGTGACAGTCGCCAATATGGACGCGCTGACCATTCCGGCCGCTGGCGGCAAGGATACCACGGCGGTCATCATCGGCGACTATTCGAACGGCAATGACGGCGTGTTGCTCAAGGGGGCTAACGGCCTGGCGGCGATCAAGGGGCGGCAGGTCTATCTGGTCGAGCTGTCGGTCTCGCATTATCTGCTCACCCGCGCGCTCGAAAAGGCGGGGCTCAAGTCCACCGATGTCAAGACCGTGAACACTTCGGACGCGGACATCGTCGCGGCCTTTGGTGCGGCCGATGTCAACGCCGCTGTCGCATGGAACCCGCAGCTTTCGGTGATGAAGGGCGAGCCCGGCGTCACCCAGGTGTTCAGCTCGGCCGATATACCTGGCGAGATTCTCGACCTGATGGTGGTCGATACCGCGACGCTCAAGGCCAATCCGAACCTGGGCAAGGCGCTTGCTGGTATCTGGTACGAGACGGTCGCGTTGATGCAGCGCGACGACGCGGAAG
>CAXRCQ010000097.1:0-5503 GCA_964228845.1 Blastomonas sp. | reverse complement strand
CACCCGCAGGCCCGATCTCGGCCGCACCGATGCCTTTGTCTCGGCCGGCGTGACGGCCGTGCAGGGCGGGGCAACGGGTGTCAGCGGTTCGGCGATGCTCAACCTGCCGCTGCTGCGCGACAGGGCCGCGCTGCGGCTCGTCGGCTATCGCGTCAAGGAGCCGGGCTGGATCGATATCGGAGACCGCAGGGACAGCAACCGCAGCCGCGTAACAGGCGGGCGTGCGACGCTGGGCATCGACATCGCTTCTGGCTGGCGCGTCGATCTCTCCGGTATGCTGCAGCTGATCGATGTCGATGACAGCCAGTATGTCTATGCACCCGGCGCGCGGCGACGCCCCGCACAACTGGCCGAGCCGCATGACAATGATCTTGTCCATTTCGCCGCACGTCTCACGCATCGCGGCGCAATCGATGTCGAGCTGATCTCGGGCGCGACCTGGCACGAGGTGGGCAACAGCTTCGATGCCACGATCGGCGCGGCGGGCTTTGGCCTGGCCAGTCCGGAGCGGCTGAACGACGACCGCGAATATCGCGTAATCGACCAGGAGCTGCGGCTGAGCGGAAAGCGCGGTCGCATCCGCTGGCTGGCCGGGCTGTCCTATGTCGATGCCAGCCAGCTGCTGACGCTGGACCTGCAATCGGTGACCGGAGCGGGCTTGCAGATCGACCGGCATCGGCGATCGACCAGAGACCTGGCGCTGTTCGGCGATCTCGGCATACCATTGACCGACCGGCTTGTCCTCGACCTGGGCGGTCGGGTGTTCAACACAAAGGTGTCGGACAGCAGGCTCGGCCCCGTCCGCACCGAGGAGGAGCGCGAAGGGCGATCGGGCTTCACCCCCAGCATGGCGCTGTCATGGTCGCCCGGCGGCAACCGGCTGGCCTATCTGCGCTATGGCTCGGCCTTCCGTCAGGGCGGCACCGATTTGAGCCGCACCGGTGCGCCCGCCCGCAATCTCAAGGGCGACGAACTGGCGACGATCGAGGCGGGCTGGCGCCAGCAATCGGGCCGCGTGCGGCTTGAGGCCGGGACATGGTACACCATGTGGGAGAATATCCAGTCCGATATGCTGGGTGCCGACGGGCTGGTGGTGACGCGGAATATCGGCCGGGGGCGCAGTCTGGGGGTCGAGGCCAGCGTGACGGTCGATCCGGCACCGGGCTGGACGGCAGAGGCGGGATTGACCTTCGTTCAGGCCAGGCTGACCCGCAACGATCTGGGCCTTGCCCTGGTCGATCGCCGCCTGCCGGTGGTGCCCGATTATGTCGCCCGTCTGGGGGTGGAGCGCCATTTCAGCCTGGCGCATGGCGAGGCGGTGCTGGGCCTGCGAGCCCGCTATGTCGGCCCTTCGGCGCTCAGCTTCGATCCCGCGATCAACCGCCCGATGGGGCATCTGATCGAGGGGCAGGCCGAAGCGCGCGTCCATTGGGGCAGGCTGGACGTGACCGCGCGGATCGACAACCTGTTCGGCGAGGACGAGGACATGTTCGCGTTCGGCAACGCGCTGCGTTTCTCAACGCTTCGTCAATTTACGCCGATGGCACCGCGCCAAATATCCTTGGCGGTGTCAGCACGGTTCTGAGATGCCGAGTTCGCGATCAGGAATGTGACCGCACGAGCAAGCCCCCCCTTGCATGCACCGGGTATCGCGGGGAAGGCAATTGAAAGGCAGTTAATGGGACGAGCGGACGTAAGGCGGGCAAGATCCGAGCGGCTGGCTCTGGGGCGGCTGCTGCCGGAATAAGAATGCCGCATCGTGTGACTTAACCGCCGTTCCCTAACGGCTTTTCGCCTGACTGGTCTTGCCGACAGCGGTCATTGTGATGCAGTGTTGCGATCAAACCGTGTGCGCCATTCTCCAAGGTCAGTTCTATCCCCATCGCCTCGCAAAGGTCGCGTGCGATCGCAAGGCCAAGCCCTGAGCCGGCTGTGTCGGGATCGAAGCGGGTTCCTACGTCGAAGGCCTGTTCAATCATCGCCTCAGGGATGCCAGGGCCGTCATCCGCGATGGTCACGGCGCTGCCCCCATGGCGCTCGCAGGTGATCGTCACCGCGACTGCGGATCGGGCCCACTTGCCTGCGTTGTCGAGCAGGATCGAAAGCACCTCGGCAAAATCGACCGGGTCGACCGGCAGCACCGTGCCGATGCTGCCCGAGGCGTCCAGCGTGAACCGTTTGTCGGGGTGCAGCCGCTCCATCGCGCGCAGGATCGGCAGCACGACATCGGGCAGCACTACGCCGCGCCCGGCAGGCTTGCGACCTGCACCTGACCGCGCGCGCGCGAGCTGGTATTCGATCTGCTGCTCCATCGCGCTTGCCTGATCCAGCAACGTCTGGCCCACCGTTTGATAGCCATGCTGCGTCGTCAGTCGCTCGGCCTCGTCGGTGATGATGGCGAGGGGGGTTCGCAAGGAATGGGCAAGGTTGCCCGCCTGCACCCGGGCGCGGGCCACCATCGCCTCGTTCTGCCGGATATAGGCGTTGAGATCGGCGGCAAGCGGAGCGATTTCGGCGGGGTAGTGGCCCTCCAGTTCCTCGCTATCGCCATGCCGCAGCCGGGTGAAGGCCTGCGACAGCCGGTCGAGCGGCTTGAGACCGAAGGAAATGATCGCAAACCCTGTTGCCAGCAGCAGCGCTGCCAGCCCCGCCAGCCAGGCGGTCAGATCGCGGGTGAAGCTGCCGATCAGCCGGTCAAGCTCGCTCTGATCGGTGGCGATCACGAAATGGATATCCTCGCCCGCTGGCCCCTTGCGCGTGTAGCCATAGGTGATCGCAGGGCCGGTCGGGCCATTTTCGAGCCGGTGGATGATCCGGGGTGAATGGGCGATGTCCTCCTCGAGGCTGCCGCGGGTCATCGAGGCCGAGCGCAAGGGCGCGCGCCCGTCCGCTGTCACCTGCCAGTAAAAGCCGGATAGAGGCTCGGCATAGCGCGGATCGGACAGCGGGCGGGTGAGGATGATCGCTCCGTCCGGGGCTATCTCGGTCAGCCCGCCCAGCTCGCGGACATGGACTTCGAGTTCCTCGTGATAGGATTGCTCGACATGACGACTGAATATGCCGACGGCCGAGAACCAGATCGCAGCGATGCCGAGCAGCACCCACAGGCTCACCGCCAGCAGGAACCGCAATCTGAGACTGCCGGGGACAGGCCAGCGCATCACCTGTCGAACCTGTAGCCAAGCCCGCGCAGGGTGGTGATGCGGGTCCGCCCGATCTTGCGACGCAGCCGGCCGATCAGGACTTCGACCGTATTGGGCTCGCGCTCGTCCTCCAGCGCGTAGAGATCATCCAGAATATCGCCCTGCGAGAGCACCTGCCCCGCGCGGCGCAGGAACAGGTGGAGCAGGCGGAATTCCTGCTTGCTGAGCATCAGCGGCTCGCCCGCCAGTCTGGCCGTGCGCGCGAGCGGGTCGAGCGCCAGATCACCTGCCGTAATCGTCGCATCCCGAGTGCCCCGCTGCCGCCGGAACAGCGCATTCAGCCGCGCCAGCAGTTCCTCGAAGCGAACCGGCTTGACCACGAAATCGTCGGCGCCCGCATTCAGTCCCTCGACCTTGTCCTGCCAGCTGCCGCGCGCGGTGAGGATCAGGATCGGGGTTTCGAGCCGCCGATCGCGCCAGTGGCGCAGCAGATCGAGCCCGCTGCCGTCAGGCAGGCCAAGATCGAGAATCACGGCGGCCATCCTGTCGATATCGGGCCAGTCCTCGGCCTCGGCGCGGGTCGTGGCGAGTTCGACGGCAAAGTCGGCCCCGCGCAGCCGATCGGTGAGGCGGCGGCCGAGTTCGGGATCATCTTCGACAACGAGAAGGCGCATGGCAGGCCGGTCCCTTTCCGCAGCCGGTGATAATCTGCAAAACTGACAAGAAGCTGCCAGACTGGCAAGTTCCTGTCAGCTTCGCAGGGCAAAGAGCACGGTCATGACACCGCACCTCATCGCCCGCCTAGTCCCAATGGCTGTGCTTGCCGCCCTGCCGGCCTGTTCCTCGCCCCCCTTTGAGCAGGCCGGCGAAACGGCGGCACAGGCCGATGCGGCCGACAAGCTGGCGATCGAGTCCGTGGCGGCGAGGGCGGTCGATAACGTCCCCCTCGGCAGCGTCCCCGGCACCATCAGCCTCCCCCCCGAGGCCCGGGTCGCGGTCACTGCGCCTTTCGCGGGCGCGGTGGTGCGGGTCTATGTGATCGAAGGCCAGCAGGTCGTGCGCGGCGAGGCCCTGGGGTTGGTGCGCGCCAGCGAGCCCGTGGCCATCGGCGGCGATCTCGCCCGCGCCCGCTCGGCCGCGTCGCTCGCCGAAGCGCGCGCCAAGCGGCTGTCGCAGCTGGCGGAAGAAGGGGTGATCGCTCACGCCCGCGCCGATGAAGCGAAGGCCGAGCTCGAACAGGCCCGCGCCAGTGTAGCGCAGTTCGCGCGGATGGCGTCGCTCGGCGGCGTCAGCAGCGATGGCACCATGACCTTGCGCGCGCCGATTGCCGGGCGGGTCGCCGCCGTCGCGGTCGAGACCGGTGGCGGGGTCGACACGCTCACCGCGCCCTTCGTGGTCGAGGCGGCCGGCGCCTATCAGATCGAACTGCAATTGCCCGAAAGGCTTGCGCAGGTCGTCCAACCCGGCATGGCGGTCGAGATTGCCTTGGGCGGCGATGGGGCACGGCCGGTCGGCGGCAAGATCATCGCTGTTGCACCTTCACTCGATCCGACCACCCGTTCCGTGATGGCCCGCGCCAGCATCGGCGCTGCGCCCGGCATCATCGCGGGGCGCAATGTCAGCGTCACGATCCTCGGGCAGGGGCGCGGCATTGCCGTGCCCGATCGCGCCGTCACCCGCATCGGCGACAAGGACCATGTCTTCGTCCGGAAAGGCAGGCTCTGGGAGAAGCGCGCGGTGACGGTCGCGGCCCGCAGCGCAGGCTCGGCGGTGATCGCCCGGGGGCTGGCACCGGGCGAGATTGTCGCGGGCAGCAGCGTTGCCGAGCTCAAAGCGATCAACGCGGACTAGGCGCGGGTCATGCTCGCCAAACTCGTCGAACGCGCGCTCGATCTGCGCCTTGCCGTCCTCGGCCTTGCCGCGCTGCTGGCGCGGCTGGGTGCCTGGTCGTATCTGAATCAGCCGATCGATGCCTTTCCCGACATCAGCACCACGCAGGTCAAGATCATTCTCAAGGCCCCCGGCATGACCCCGGAAGAGGTCGAGAGCCGCGTCGTCACCCCGATCGAGATGGAAATGCTCGGCATTCCCGATCAGGCGGTGCTCCGCTCGGTCGCCAAATATGCCATTGCCGACATCACCATCGACTTTGCGGAAGGCACCGACATCTACTGGGCGCGCCAGCAGGTGGGCGAGCGGCTGAACGCCGTGATGGCCGATCTGCCGCCGGGGGTGGAAGGGGGGCTCGCGCCGATCTCCACGCCCTTGTCCGAGATGTTCATGTTCACGCTCGAAGGCCCGCAATCGCTGGCCGAGAAGCGCCGCGTGCTGGACTGGACGGTTCGCCCTGCCTTGCGCAC
>CAXRCQ010000096.1:0-9163 GCA_964228845.1 Blastomonas sp. | reverse complement strand
CGATGCTCGTCTCGCCCGCCAGCACCGGCGGGGCGACGCGCGGCTTCAAGTCCTCGCTTCCCACCGCCAACACGGGCGGCAGGCCGATGCCGTGCGTCATCAGCGAGGCCGAAAGCCCGCCCGCGCCCACCGCCGCCAGCTCCTCGGTCTGGGTCATGCCGTGAAAGATATCGAAGCCTTCGGAGTGACCGCCATATTGCTCGGGGTAGCGCAGGCCCAATATGCCCGCCTCGGCCGCCTTGCGGTGCAGATCGCGTGGCAGTTCGCCGTCCGCCTCCCACTGGTCGATAAAGGGTGCGATCTCGCGCGCGACGAAGCGGCGGACCGATTGCGCCAGCGCCTCATGGCTATCGTCGTAAAAGGGCGAGCGCGCGCGCCAGCTGTCGAAATCGGTCAAATCATCCTCCCCTTCGTGTCGCTGCAGCCGAAATTCCGGGGGCGTTACCGCTTTGTCAATTCCTCGATGTTAATCGGGACGACGATGGCCGGGCCGCCAGGGCAGAGGGACCCATGATGCAGCAGGACGCAAACAGGCTGGATATTGCACGCTCGGCCACCGGGCGCTTTCTCGATTCCGCGCTCGAAGCGCGCTTCGTCAACGCCGAACGCCAGGCGCGCGTGGTGCACATGCGGCTGTTCGCCGGCTTTCTTGCCGCGATGCTGATCGGCTATGCTCTGGTCAACCCGCTCTATTTCTCGCGGGGCGACGAGCTCAAGTTCTCGGTCCTGCTGCTGCCGACGCTGGCGATACTGGCAGGCTTTGCCGGAGCCACCTTCTGGCGCGGCTATGCGGGCAAGCCGATCATCGACTTTGCCAGCCTGCTCGGTGTCGCGTTCCTCATCATGGCGGAGAACGCGCTGCTGTACGAGGAAATGCACCGCGAACACGTGCAACTGCACGCGCCGATTGCGATCAACGGCCTGATCGTGATGGCCTTTGCCGCGATCGCCTTTGCCGGACAGACGCGCTGGTTCGCCGCGTGGCTGGCGGCGCATGCTGCCATCTATTTCACCGTGATGATCGAAACCGGGAGCTCGATGGTGCCGGTGATCTATGGCACGATGACCTATATCACCAGCGCATCGGTGATGGTGCTGCTCAACTGGTCGGTCGGCCAGGCGCACCGGCAGAGCTTCCTGCTGTCCGATGCCCTGTCGGCGGAAAAGGCCAAGACCGAGGAGCTGCTGTTCAACGTGTTGCCGCCTGCGGTCGCCGAGCGATTGAAGGCAGGTCAGGTGGTCGCGGATGCCTATCCCGATGTCTCGGTGGTGTTCATCGACATTTGCGGCTTTTCCGATCTCTCGCGGCGCATCTCGCCGGGGCACCTGGTCGATCTGCTCAACGCCTTCTTCCTGCTCGCCGACAAGTGCGCCGCGGAAACCGGGGTCGAGAAGGTCAAGACGATCGGCGATGCCTATCTCGCGATCTGCGGCGGCAACAGCCCGTCGCACAACAGCGCCGATGCCGCGATCCGCTTTGGCGAGGCGGTGATTGCCGGGCTGCCCGCGCTGCGCGCCGCGACCGGCATCGACCTGCACATCCGCGTCGGCATCCATACCGGCCCCGTCGTCGGCGGCGTGATCGGTGAGACGCGCATGGCCTATGATTATTGGGGCGAGACGATGAACATCGCCGCGCGCATCGAAGGCACCGCGCATCCCGACGGCATTGCGGTGTCCGAAACCACGTGGCTGCGCGGGCGCGGCGATCGCCATTTCGAGCTGCCCGAAAAGCTTGTGCTCAAGGGTGTCGGCGAGGTGCCGGTGTTCCGCCTGGCAAGGGAACAGCCCGGCGCGGACATCATCCGCCTCGCGATTTAACGTTTCGCGGACAGGGCGTCCCGAAATCGTCCAGCCGCAATTCGGGGCTTCCAAGCGCGGGGCCGATGGCGTTACATTAACGCCATGGCAACCATTCTCATCGTGCTGTGCGGCATCATCAATTTTGCGCTCCACCGGGCAACGATGGAATCCGCGCACCCCATGGCAGTGCAGATGCGCGCGCTTTTCCAGGGCTTCATGCGCGGCTATGGCAGCTATCTGCTCGAATATCTGATCCTGCTGTCGGCGCTGAGCTTTGCGGCGCTTGGCTACACGATCGCGCTGCCCGCCTATATCGTCTATACCGGAATGAACGGGGTCGCGGGCTGGGCGATCCTGACGGGCAGGATCTGAACCGGGTTACGCGGCGACCGCCTGTTCGCTGTCCTGCGCGGCAGCGGCGAGCAGCCGCTTTTCCAGCGTCTTCAGCCGCGACTTGCTGTCGATCTTGCCGCCCAGCAGATCGGTGACATAGAAGGTATCGACCGCGCGTTCGCCATAGGTGGCGACATGCGCCGAATGCACGATGCATTTCAGGTCGAACAACGCAAAGGCGAGGCGGTTGAGCAGCGCGGGCCGGTCAAGCGCGTTGACCTCGACCACCGTGAAGCGGTTCGACGCCTTGTTGTCGACCAGCACATTGGGCGCGATGCTGAACGCTTCGGCGCGAGGCCGGGCGACCGGACGCGCGATCAGCCGGGGGGTCAGGGCGACGCGGTTGGCCAGCGCATCGGCGATCGCGGTCTTGAGCCGCGCAATCTGGCTTTCCTCCATGAACGGGCGACCCAGCGGGTCCTGCACCAGGAAATTGTCGAGCGCCATGCCGTCGCGCCGGGTGTGGATGCGTGCGTCGATGATGTTGCCGCCAGCAAGGTGAATGCCGCCCGCGATGCGATAGAACAGGCCGGGATGGTCGGCTGCGCTGACGGTGACCAGGGTCGCGCCGCGCGCAGGGTAGAATTCCGCCGAGACGGTCAGCGGCTCGCTGTCATGCGCGTCGGTCAGCTTCAGGTTCTGCGCAATGATATCCTCTGGCTCGGCGATCCAGTATGCATCGTCCAGCTTGCGTGCGAGCTGGACAAAGCGGCATTCGTCGATTCCCAGCGCGGCGCGCGCAGCCTCCTGCTTGGCGATGACGCGCTCGCGCCGCCCGTGCTGCTTGTGGCCGAGCCGCAGCACCTCCTCGGTCGATTCGAACAGTGTGCCCAGCAACTGGCGCTTCCAGCTGTTCCAGATGCCGGGACCGACGGCGCGGATATCGACCACGGTCAGCACCAGCAACAGTTTCAACCGCTCCGCGCTCTGCACCATCGCGGCAAAATCGGCGATCGTCTTGTAATCGGTCAGGTCGCGCTTGAACGCCGTCGCCGACATCAGGAGGTGATAGCGCACCAGCCAGGCGACCTGCTCGGTCTCCGCCTCGGTCAGCCCGAGGCGCGGGCAGAGCTTCATCGCCACTTCCGCGCCGAGCACGCTGTGATCGCCGCGCCGTCCCTTGGCGATATCGTGCAATAGCGTCGCCACGAACAGCACCCGGCGGCTGATGAGCTTCTGCATCACGTCATAGGCGAGCGGATGATCATCCTTGAGCTCGCCCGATTCGATCTTGGCCAACAGCCCGATCGCGCGGATCGAATGCTCATCCACGGTATAGTGGTGGTACATGTCGAACTGCATCTGCGCGACGACGCGGCCGAAATCGGGCACGAAGCGGCCGAAGACCGTCGCCTCGTTCATCCAGCGCAGCACCAGCTCGGGGTCGCGCGGGCTGCACAGCACGTCCATGAACAGCGCATTGGCGCGCGGGTCGGCGCGGACGTGCCGGTCGATCAGATGCGCATCCATGCTCGCCTGGCGCATCGCGCTGGGGTGAATCTCGACCTTGTGCTTGTCTGCCAGCTGGAAGATCTCGATCAGCCGCACCGGGTCCTCGCGGAAGAAATCGGGCCGGGGCAAGGCCAGCCGCCCGCGATCGAGGATGAAACCGGAGAGCTTGCGCGGTCGCCGCCGCAATATCGAGGGGATGAAACGCCGGTCGCGCGCGGCGAACTGGTCGTCAAGCTGCGCCAGAAACACCCCGGTCAGGTCACCGACGCGTTTGGCGTTGAGGAAATAATATTGCATGAACCGCTCGACCGCAGACTTGCCCGGCCGGTCGGCAAAGCGCATCCGCGTCGCGACCTCGCGCTGCAGGTCGAAGGTCAGCCGGTCCTCGGCGCGACCGGTAATGTCGTGCAGGTGGCAGCGCACCGCCCAGAGAAAATTGGCCGAACGGCGAAAGCCCCGATATTCGGTCATGGTCAGAAGGCCGGCATCGACCAGTTCGGCGGCAGAGCGCACCTGGTGGATGTACTTGCCGATCCAGTAGAGCGTGTGCAGGTCGCGAAGGCCGCCCTTGCCGTCCTTCACATTGGGTTCGACGACATAGCGGCTGTCGCCCATCTTCTTGTGCCGTGCGTCGCGTTCCTCCAGCTTCTGCCCGACGAAATCGCGCGCGGTGCCGGTGACGACATCCTTCCAGAAACGCACCGAGGCCTCGCGATAGATGTCCTGATCGCCCCAGACATAGCGGCCTTCGAGCAGCGCGGTACGAATGGTCAGGTCGCCGCGCGCCTGGCGGACCATCTCGTCGATAGAGCGGCTGGAATGCCCGACCTTGAGGCCGAGATCCCACATCATGTAGAGCATCGCCTCGATCGCCTGCTCGGTCCAGCTGTTCTTGCGCAGCGGGGTGAGGAAGGCGATATCGACATCGCTGTGCGGGGCCATCTCGCCCCGGCCATAGCCGCCCACCGCCGCAATGCAGAAATGCTCTCCGGTGCTGTGATTGGCGACCGGATACTGGAAGCGCACGACATAATCGTGGATCAGCCGCACGATCTGGTCGATCAGGAACGACTGGGCCGCCGCGCAATCATGCCCCGCTGCGGGATTGGCAATCAGCCGCGCGGCGATCTCCGCGCGCCCTGCCGCCAGCGCCTCGCGCAGGATCGTGACGACCGGCATGCGCGCCTTGTCGCCGAGTTCGGCAGCGAATTCGGCGATGCGCGCATCGAGCGCGCGGCGATCGATGATCGCGCGCTGGTTGGCAACGGGGTTCATGGCAGGCAGCAATACAGGCGCGAGGTTAAGGTCAGGTGGCGGCTCCCGCTTGGGCCAGGGCTGCGGCCTGATAGGATTTGCGCAAGGAGACCTTGTCGATCTTGGCGGTACCCAGACGCGGCAGCGCCTCGGCGCTCTGCCACAGGCGCGCAGGCACCTTGAACGCGGCAAGCTGGCCCGAGAGGAATTCGGTAAGCTGTTCGTCGGTCAGGCTGGCACCATTGCGCACGACATAGACCGCGCCGACGATCTCGCCGAAGCGTTCGTCAGGAATGCCGAACACGCTCGCCTCGGCAATGTCGGGATGCGCATAGATCGCCGATTCCACCTCGACGCAGCTGATATTCTCGCCGCCGCGGATGATGATGTCCTTCTTGCGATCGACGATGAACAGATAATTGTCGGCGTCGAGATAGCCGAGATCGCCGGTGCGGAAATAGCCATCGGGCATGATCGCCGCGCGGGTCGCCGCCTCGTTGTTCCAATAGCCGAGGAAATTGGCGACCGAGCGGATCGCGACCTCACCTACCTGTCCCTGGGGCAGCGGCTGGCCATTGTCGTCGAGGATCGCGAGATCGACCAGCGGGCGCGACGGCTGACCGGTGCTGTCGGGCTTGGCCATGTAATTCTCGTTGAAATTGCCGCAGCCCACACCGTTGGTCTCGGTCAGGCCATAGCCCAGGATCGGGAAGGCCCAGTCCATCGTCTCCTTGATCCGCTTGACATGCTCGACCGGGCGCGGCGCGCCGCCCGCGGCAAAGGTGACGCAGCTGGTAAGGTCGTACTTGTCGCGATTGGGGTGCTGCGCGATCTCGTAGCTCATCAGCGGCACGCCGACGAAATAGCTGATCTTCTCCTTCTCGATCAGCCGCATCGCCTCTTCGGCGTCCCATTTGGGCATCAGCACGAGCTTGCGCCCGATGACGAAGCTCTGCAGCAGCACCGGCACCTCGGCGGTGACATGGAACAGCGGCACGTTGAGCAGCGTCGCGGGCTGGCCTTCGGGCGGCTTGCCCTGGCGGGTGACGATGTTCAGGGCCATCAGCGTCTGCGCGACATAGCTGAACACCCCCTGCACGACGCCGCGATGGTCCGAGAACGCACCCTTGGACTGGCCGGTCGAGCCCGAGGTAAACAGGATGGTGGCAATATCGTCGCCGGTCAGTTCGGGCAGCTCGGTGCCCGCATCGCCGCCTGCGGCCAGCACCGGCGCGAGCCCGATCTCGGGCGGGCCGTCATGGCTGATGACGACCATGCGCGCGTTGCCGATCGCGCCGCATTCGGCGATCCGCTTGGCGCAGCGGTCGTCGGCGAGCACCAGCGTGCAGTCGACATCGGTGATCCCGGCGCACAGCTCGGGCCCCTGCCA
This sequence comes from Blastomonas sp., assembly GCA_964228845.1. Lineage (GTDB taxonomy): Bacteria > Pseudomonadota > Alphaproteobacteria > Sphingomonadales > Sphingomonadaceae > Blastomonas. The sequence continues at coordinate 2,871 of CAXRCQ010000096.1, read as the reverse complement.
CCATCCGTTCAAGAGCGTAGCGACGCCGCCCGCCATGAGAATGCCCATATAGGCGATGATCCAGTTGGCCGAATTGCGCGCGGCGATGCCGACGCGGTCGCCCTTCTGGATGCCGTGCCCTGCGACCAGGGCGGCGGCGACATGGCGCGCGGCGGCATAGCTCTGGCCGAAGGTCAGCCGCGTCTCGCCATCGACCAGAAAATCGGCATCGGCATGCTGCATGCAGAAATAGGCAAAGAAATGCGACAGCGCGGGCGGCGCCGACGCGATCATGGGCAGTTCCTGGCCGTATTTCTCGAAACTGGTCAAGGGCAGCATCCCGCCTTCGCCGGTCAGCGCCTGGATGGCTTCATCCATCATCTGGTCCAGCTCGGTCGCCATCAAAATCTCTCCTCTTTCGCTTGTGCTTGCCTGCCCTTATGAAGGGGAAAACCCTTGGGGAAAAGCCTTGATCCTGCCCATTTCGGCGCTAGCCGCCAACATTGCCGCCAGCGCCAGTGCTGCCACAGCCAAGACCGCGATCCGCTTCGAGGAGCTGGGCCTGTCACCGGTCGCGCTGCAGATCGGGTCGTTCCAGCTCAAATGGTACAGCCTGGCCTATCTGTTCGGCATCCTGATCGGCTATTGGTACATGGGCCGGATGCTGAAGGCACCCGGTGCGCCGATGGCGCAGCGCCATGCCGATGACCTGATGCTGTACAGCACGCTCGGTATCATCCTGGGTGGGCGGCTCGGCTATGTGATCTTCTACCGGCCCGATCTGTTCGAAACGCCCTTGTCGGTGTTCAAGGTGTGGGAAGGCGGCATGTCCTTCCATGGCGGGCTGATCGGCGTGCTGCTGGCGATCGGCTATCTCACCTGGCGCAACAAGCTCTCCTATCTGCGCGTGGGCGATTATGTCTCGTGCGTCGTGCCGCTGGGCCTGTTCTTCGGGCGCCTGGCGAATTTCGTCAATGCCGAGCTCTGGGGCCGTCCGACCGATGTGCCCTGGGCGGTCATCTTCCCGACCGATCCCGACGGCCTGCCGCGCCACCCCAGCCAGCTCTACGAAGCCGGGCTGGAAGGGCTGGTGCTCGGCACGCTGCTGATGGTGCTGTTCTGGAAGACCGATGTCCGCCATCGCCCCGGCTTTCTCGGCGGCGTGTTCCTCGCGGGCTATGGCGTCGCGCGGTTCATCGTCGAGTTCTTCCGCAATCCCGATGCGCATCTCATCGAATTTGCCGAGCAGACCGGGATGAGCATGGGCCAGTGGCTGACCGTGCCAATGATCCTGATCGGCCTCTATCTGATGATTTCCTCGCGCGGACGCACGGCCAAGCCGCTGCCCGCCACCGCCTGAACCGATGGACGAAACCGATACGCCGCAGGGGCTGGAAGCGGTTTTCAAGCGGCTGATCGGCGCGACCGGGCCGATCAGCGTCGCGCATTACATGGCCGAGGCCAATGCGCATTACTATAACCGGGCCGACCCGCTGGGCGCCGCCGGCGACTTTATCACTGCGCCTGAGATCAGCCAGATGTTCGGCGAAATGATAGGGCTGTGGCTGGCCGATCAGTGGCAGCAGGCGGGCAAGCCGGCGCTGTGCCATTTCGTCGAGTTCGGTCCCGGCAGAGGCACGCTTGCCGCCGATGCGCTGCGCGCGATGGCACAGTTCGATTTCCGCCCCAAGGTGCATCTGATCGAGGGCAGCAGCGCGCTGCGCATGGCGCAGAAGATCGCGGTGCCCGGCGCGACCTGGCATGACGGGCTCGACAGCGTCCCGCGCGAAGGACCGCTGCTGATCGTCGCCAACGAATTTCTCGATGCACTGCCGGTGCGGCAGATCGTGCGCACCGAACAGGGCTGGCGCGAGCGGGTGGTGGTGCACAATGGCGAGCGCTTCCTGCCGGTCGCGGGCGCGCGCCCGATGGATTCGGCGGTTCCGGCGGAGCTCGCCGACAGCCCCGAAGGCACGATCCTCGAGAGCAGTCCGGCCGCCGCGGGCATGGCGTACGAGATCGCCGCGCGGCTGAAGACGCAGGGCGGTGCGGCGCTGTTCATCGATTACGGTTATGCCGAGCCGCGCACCGGCAGCACGCTGCAGGCAGTGCGCGCGCATCAGAAAGTCGATCCGTTCGCCGATCCGGGCCTGGCCGATCTCACCGCGCTGGTCGATTTTCCGCAGCTCAAGCGCATCGCGCTGGCGGGCGATGTCGATTGTCACGGCCCGGTCGGCCAGGGCGACTGGCTGATGGCGCTGGGCATCGGCCAGCGCGCGGCGGTGCTCGGCAGGAGCCAGCCGGCTCAGGCCCAGCACATCATGACCGCGCTCGACCGGCTGGTGTCGCCGGAGCAGATGGGAACGCTGTTCAAGGTGCTCGCCTATCGTGGCCCGGGCTGGCCGGTCGGTGCAGGCTTCGCGGCCGCGTCTCCCGCAGCCTGAAATCAGGGCGTGAGCACGGTATCTTCTGCGACCGGCAGCAGGTCGGGATAGTCGCTGTTATAGTGAAGCCCCCGGCTCTCCTTGCGCTCGAGCGCGCTGCGGACGATCAGATCGGCGACCTCGATCAGGTTGCGCAGCTCGACCAGATCGGGGGTGACGCGGAAATTGCCATAATATTCCTCGACCTCGCTGCGCAGAAGCTCGATGCGGTGGCGCGCGCGTTCGAGCCGCTTGGTGGTGCGCACGATGCCGACATAGTCCCACATGAAGCGGCGGATCTCGCGCCAGTTGTGCTGGACGACGACCTCCTCGTCCGAATCGGTGACGCGGCTCTCGTCCCAGGCCAGGATCGCCGGCGGCGGGCCGAGCTCGTCCCAATGCTCGATAATGTCCTTCGCTGCCGCATCGCCGAAGACGAAGCATTCGAGCAAGCTGTTCGACGCGAGCC
>CAXRCQ010000095.1:0-7340 GCA_964228845.1 Blastomonas sp. | reverse complement strand
ACGATCGGGTTGGCCTGAACCGCGGCGGAGAACAGGATGGCTGAGGTCGCTGCGGCAGCGAGGGCACGGGAAGCGAAGGGGGCAAGAGCACGGGCGAACATGGGGCGGGGTCCTTTCTTGGGGCAAGCTCACTGAACGATGCGACCGGTCCTGCGGGTAAGGGTCCCGACAGGACCGGTCTTATTGTTTGCCGCCGATGTCCGGCCTGGGGAGCTATGGAGCATCGGCGACATCATCTGGATAGGGCAGGATGCGCCGCCGCGCGCGCCGCGCTCGACAAGGGCGCAGCGGATGTCGTTCAACGACTACATGTGTCGACGAACGGCATAGCCGGATCGACCAATGTTACATATGCAAAGAAATCGTCATCGAATCGGCAAGATTCGGTCATGCTTACGCTACGGAAAGCTCGGCTTGCCTGGATTCAGGACCGGATTGCAGGTTCCACGTGGAACCGGGTTTAGATCAGCCCGGCAAGCGGGCTCGAGGGGTCGGCATATTTGCGCGTGCCCATGCGGCCGGCGAGATAGGCCTCGCGGCCCGCTTCGACCGCGAGCTTCATCGCGCGCGCCATGCGGACCGGGTCCCTGGCTTCGGCAATCGCGGTATTCATCAGCACCCCGTCACAGCCCAGTTCCATCGCGATCGCCGCATCGGATGCCGTGCCCACGCCGGCATCGACCAGCACCGGTACCTTGGCATTCTCGACGATCAGCCGGATGGTGACGCGGTTCTGGATGCCCAGGCCCGATCCGATCGGCGCGCCGAGCGGCATGATCGCGACCGCGCCTGCATCCTCGAGCCGCTTCGCGCCGATGGGATCATCGACGCAATAGACCATCGGCTTGAAGCCTTCCTTCGCCAGGATTTCGGTAGCGCGCAGCGTTTCGTGCATGTCGGGATAGAGCGTCTTCGCCTCGCCCAGCACCTCGAGCTTGACCAGATCCCAGCCGCCTGCCTCGCGCGCCAGGCGCAGCGTGCGGATCGCCTCCTCGCCGGTAAAGCATCCGGCGGTATTGGGCAGATAGGTGACCTTTTTGGGATCGATATAGTCGGTGAGCATCGGCGCGCCCGGATCGGAAACATTGACCCGGCGCACCGCAACGGTGACGATCTCTGCCCCCGATGCCTCGAGCGCGGCAGCGTTCTGCGCAAAGTCCTTGTACTTGCCGGTGCCGACGATCAGCCGCGAGCGGAAGGTGTGACCCGCGACGGTCCAGCTGTCATCGGCCGGGGCATGATCGCCGCCGCCGACAAAATGCACGATCTCCAGCCGGTCACCATCCTGCACGATCACGTCGTCCAGAGTCGAGCGCGGCACGATTTCCAGATTGCGTTCCACCGCGACCTTGGCGGGGGTCAACCCCAGTGTGCCGACCAGAGCGGCAATGCTCTGGCCTGCGGGCACGCGGCGCGGCTCGCCATTGACATGGATGCTGATCTGGGCGGTCTGGGTGGAGGTGCTGGTCATAGGGCGCGACTCTTGGCGCGGATCAAGGGGCAAGGGCAAGCCCCAATATTGGCAATCGGGATTGCGGTCAGCGCTGACGCGCGGCGCGATAATTGAGTATATGCGCGGCGCTGAGCAGCGCGACGCCGACAAAGGTCAGCGCATATTCCCCCATTCCGCCGTGCGGAACCGTCATGGCCGTGAGCATCGAGGCGATTCCGACCACGCCGATGGCGAGCGGCGCGCGCGCTCCGTGCAGCCTCAGACCGTGGCCCAGGGCGAGGGCAGCCATGACGGCGGCAAGAACGAAACCGATTTCGTGCACCCATGGCGAGAGAAAGATGCCGCCCATCGAGGCGAAACCCGCCACCAGCCAGATGCCCGCCGCACAGTGCACCATGCACAATGCCGACAGCGCAATCGCAGCCGAATCGAGACGGCCCGAGCGGGTGATACAAGACAACATGGCGCGTACATAGGTGATATGATATCATTGCGCAATGCAAAGCTTGCCCCCTCACCCTGCAAGCGCGACCAGCCGAGCCAAAAAACCCCTTGCAAGCCACGAGCCGCCGTCCGAAATGCATGGCCCATGACCAGCCTTTCGCAGTCCCGGATCAGCACGCCCCTGACACATGACCGCAGCGCGCCAAATGCCATTGCCCTGTGGCTCTATGGCGTTGCGCTGCTCGTATTCTGCATGGTCGTGGTCGGCGGCATCACGCGGCTGACCGAATCGGGGCTGTCGATCACCGAATGGAATGTCGTCACCGGCACGCTGCCGCCGCTGTCCGAGGCGGCCTGGGTCGCGGAGTTCGAGAAGTACAAGCGCATCCCGGAATATATCGAGGTCAATGCGGGAATGTCGCTGGCCGAATTCAAGACGATCTATTTCTGGGAATATGTCCACCGGCTGCTCGGCCGGCTGGTCGGGGTCGCCTTCGCCTTGCCCTTTGCCTGGTTCGCCATCCGCCGCGCGATCCCCAGCGGTTATGGCTGGCGGCTGTTCGCCCTGTTCGCGCTGGGCGGACTACAGGGCGCGATCGGCTGGTGGATGGTCGCCTCGGGCCTGACCGAGCGCACCGATGTCAGCCATTTCCGGCTCGCGGTGCATCTGCTCAACGCCTTGTTCATCATGGCCGGGCTGATCTGGACCGCGCGCGACCTGCAGGTGCTGGCGCGCGATCCCGCCGCGCGCCCGGCGCGGATGACCGGTGTTGCGCTCGCGACGATCCTGGTGCTGTTCGTCCAGCTGCTCCTCGGCGCATGGGTCGCGGGGCTCAATGCGGGCTATGCCGCCAAGAGCTGGCCGCTGATGAACGGCAGTTTCTATCCGGTCGATGTCGACTGGTCGCAGGGCGTGATGCACACATTGACGCATGACCCGTTCCTGCTCCACTTCCTGCACCGCTGGTGGGCGTTCGTCGCGGTGGCTGCGCTGGTGATCCTGGCGCGCGCGGTGCGGCATATCGACCGCCCCGCCTCGATCGCGATCCACAGCGCCTTCGGCGTCCAGGTGCTGCTCGGCATCGCGACGGTGATGAGCAGCGTCGATCTGCACCTGGCGGTGCTGCACCAGGCGGTCGGCGCAATCCTGGTCGGCACCGTCGCCTGGGGCGCGCACAGCCTTGGCCGTCAGGCACACGCGCGCTCCGCATGATCGGCGATTCGATCATCGAGGCCAGCGATATCCGGCTGGTCTATTGCCCGTTTGCCGACAAGGAAGAGGCGCAGACCATCGCGCGCACGGTGGTGCGCGAGCAGCTCGCTGCCTGCGCCAATGTACTGGGTCCGGTCCAGTCGATCTTCCACTGGGACGGCGAATTGACCGAGCAGACCGAGGTGTCGGTGCTGTTCAAGACCGCCCTGCCCCAGTCCAAGGCGCTGGTCGCGCGGATCGTGCATCTGCACAGCTATGACGAGCCAGCGGTGCTGGTGCTGCCGGTCGAATATTGCCCGCCCAGTTTTCGCGCCTGGGTGCTGGGCCAGACGCTGGCGACCGACTGATGCTGCTGGCGGCGGCGCTGTGGATCGTCGCGCCGCCCGCCACTCCTGCCTGCCCCGCAACGCGCATCGACTTCGCTCCGCCGGCTGATATTCCGATGATTCTCGAGCGGCGGATCGAGCGCGAACTCGGCCAGGGCATTTTCGTGCAGCGGGTCGATTACCGGATCGCCTTCATGCCCGCCGGGCGCGGCTGGCGGCTGCACCTGCAACAGGTCGCGCAGCATGCCGAGGGGCCGCCCGAACTGCTCAGGCTGCTCGCGCTGCAGGAACAAAGCGCCGAGGGTGAGACGCTCGATGCGACGCTGGATGAGGGCGGGGCGGTGCTGGGGATCAGCGAATCGCCCGATGCCCCGCAGCGGCTTGCGGCAGCGATTGCCCGTCTCCGCGCCGATCCGGCACTGACGGCACGCCCGGCGGCAGAACGCGCGCAGATCGGGGCGATGCTCGACCGGCTGGCGGCGCTGCCGCCCGAGGAACGCGCCGCGATCGCGCGCGCCCGGATCGCGCGGCTGGTCATGCTCGCCAGCCGTCCCTGCGCCGACGGCGTCGTTACGACCGACGAGGGCGCGCGGTATCGCCTTGCCTCGGATTCGGGCGATTCGCTGCTGCTCGAGGCGTCGCAGCGATCGTCCTCCGCCGATGGCAGCGCGCTGTCGGTGACCGACCGGGTAATCCTGTCGAAGGCGACGGGGCTGGTCATGGCGTTCGACCGCGAGACGGTGACCGAGGCTGGCGGAACCAGCCGAAAGGCGCGCGAATCGGTGCGTGTACGCTCTGCCGAAACTGGCAATTGATTCCGATGGTATCATGATACCCTACGGCAAAACCCCCAAAATGCTTGACGAATCGGGGCCTGATCGTCATTAGCCGCGCTTCGTTCAGGCCTGCTGCCCAGCGGCCTGTCGTGTCACGGAAATCTGTCAGCCGGTCGCAAGCGGGACTCATTCGGGGTCCGGCATCGCAGCGGAGGACGTTTTGGAAGGTTGAAGGCCATGAAGGCTTTGCTCAAGACCACCAAGTCGATCAAGCCGGCTGAGGTGGAAAAGAAATGGCATGTTATCGATGCCGATGGACTGGTGGTCGGCCGCGTCGCGGTGATCATCGCCAACATCCTGCGCGGCAAGCACAAGCCGAGCTACACCCCGCACGTCGATTGCGGTGACCATGTCATCGTCATCAACGCGGGCAAGGTGCAGCTGACCGGCAACAAGCGCAGCGACAAGGTCTATTACAAGCACACCGGCTATATCGGTGGCATCAAGGAAGTGACCGCCGCCAAGGTGCTGGACGGCCGCTTCCCCGAGCGCGTGCTTGAAAAGGCGGTGGAGCGCATGGTGCCCCGCGGTCCGCTGGGTCGCCAGCAGATGCGCAACCTGCACCTCTTCACCGGAACCGAACATCCGCATGCCGGCCAGCAGCCCGAAGTGCTCGACGTGGCCTCGCTCAACCGCAAGAACAAGGTGGGTGCATAATGTCTGATACCGTGCAATCCCTGTCCGACATCAAGGACATCGCCGCCGACATCGAAACCACCGACGCCCCCGTCGCCAAGGTTTCGAACGCGCCGCTGCGAGAGCAGGAGCTCGACAAGCAGGGCCGCGCCTATGCCACCGGTCGCCGCAAGGACGCCGTGGCCCGCGTGTGGCTGAAGCCCGGCACCGGCAAGATCATCGTCAACAAGCGCGACCAGGAAGTGTATTTCGCACGTCCGACGCTGCGTCTCGTCATCAACCAGGTGTTCGACATTACCGACCGCAAGGGCCAGTATGACGTGATCTGCACCGTCAAGGGTGGCGGTCTTTCGGGCCAGGCCGGTGCGGTCAAGCACGGCATCAGCCAGGCGCTGAGCAAGTACGAACCGGCGCTGCGCAGCACCGTCAAGCAGGCAGGCTTCCTGACCCGCGACAGCCGCACCGTCGAGCGCAAGAAGTACGGCAAGGCCAAGGCGCGCAAGAGCTTCCAGTTCTCGAAGCGCTGATGCGTCTGCTTGCCGGGGTTCGTTCCGGACCCCGAGCGCTGCCGCAATGAAAAACGGGGTGATCGCCCCCCTTGGATCGCGCTTTCGGGCGTCTCCATCGGGCCAGCGATCGCCCCGATTTTCATTTCAGGCCGCCCGATCGGTGCAGCAGCGCTTGCACAGCGCGATTGCACCCGCTAAGGGCGTCGCCTGCCTGTGAAGGAGTGTAGCTCAGCTGGTAGAGCGTCGGTCTCCAAAACCGAATGCCGGGGGTTCGAGTCCCTCCACTCCTGCCAGCGGCGATCACTGCCTCCCCGCACGGGGCACCCCCTTCCATTGAATCCCCTTGCTTCTGCGGATTTGCGCGGCTATGGGGCTGTCTTTCTCCGACAGGGTGCATATATCGCGTTTCAGCCGGGCAAGGCTGGCGGCGATGTGTCTGCCAAAGCGGATATGCCCGCCCATCGGAACAAGGAAAGTTCAGGCCATGGCCAGCGAAGGTAAGAAGACCAGCCCCAGCGAGTTCGTGCGACAGGTGCGCACCGAAGCGTCCAAGGTCGTCTGGCCGAGCCGCCAGGAAACGGTCACCACCTCGATCATGGTGTTCATCCTGATGACCATCCTGGCGATCTTCTTCCTGGCGATCGATTCGACCTTTGGCGCCATCGTCAAATGGCTGCTGACGCTGGCCTGATCGCCGGACCGCCTTTTTTTGAGAGAGAGTTGAATGTCGCGCTGGTACATCATTCACGCTTATTCGGGCTTTGAAAACAAGGTCCGCGACGCGATTCTCGCCGATGCCGAGCGGCTGGGCCTCGCCGCTCTGGTCGAGCAGGTCGAGGTGCCGACCGAGACCGTGACCGAAGTGCGTCGCGGCAAGAAGGTGCAGACCGAGCGCAAGTTCTTCCCCGGCTATGTGCTGGCCAAGCTCAAGATGACCGACGATGTCTATCACGTCGTCAAGAACACGCCCAAGGTCACCGGTTTTCTCGGCCCCAACGGCAAGCCCCAGGCGATCAGCGATGCCGAGGCTGCGCGCATCCTGAACACCAAGGAAGAAGCCGCCAACGCGCCGCGCGCCCGCATCGACGTCGATTACGAGATCGGCGACTCGGTCAAGGTGCTCGAAGGTCCGTTCGCCAGCTTCAACGGCATTGTCGAGGAGCTCGATTTCGACAAGGCCCGCGTCAAGGTGTCGGTCTCGATCTTCGGTCGCGCTACGCCGGTCGATCTCGATTTCGAGCATGTCGAACTGGCGAAATAGGAATTTATCCTCTCCCTTTACGGGAGAGGATACGCAGCCTAGGCAGCGCGCTGCCTAGGCGAAGTTGGAGAGCGCCAATGCGCAACCCGTTGCGCTCCCAGCCCTCTCCCTGCTTCACTTCGTGAAGCTGTCCCTCTCCCGTAAAGGGAGAGGGGTTGATTGCGGGAGATGCACCCCCTGGGTGGATCGCTTGACCGCTTAATTTGAGGGCGACGGGCATCTGCCTTTCGCCTGACAGAATGAAGGAGTGCCATCATGGCAAAGAAGATTGAAGGCTATATCAAGCTGCAGGTGGCCGCTGGTGCCGCCAACCCCTCGCCGCCGATCGGCCCAGCTCTGGGTCAGCGCGGCGTGAACATCATGGAATTCTGCAAGCAGTTCAACGCTGCCACGCAGGACATGGAAAAGGGCACCCCGCTGCCGACCGTCATCACCGTGTACGGCGACCGCAGCTTCACCTTCGTGACCAAGACCCCGCCGGCGAGCTACCTGAGCAAGAAGGCAGCGAACCTCAAGAGCGGTTCCAAGCTTCCCGGCAAGGAGAGCGCGGGCACCATCAAGCGTTCGCAGCTCGCGGAAATCGCGCAGGTGAAGATGGCCGACCTCAATGCCAACGACATCGAGGCGGCAACGAAGATTATCGAAGGCTCGGCGACGTCGAT
>CAXRCQ010000094.1:0-2595 GCA_964228845.1 Blastomonas sp. | reverse complement strand
TCGAAGCATCGCTCCAGCGCGCGGCAGACGCCTCGCCGGGCAAGCGCGGCGAAGTGCGGCTGACGACCGAGCCGGGATCGGGCTGGCGCTATTCGGGTGGCGGCTACAGCGTGCTGCAACTGCTGATCGAGGAGGTCTCCGGCCAGTCGTTCGCCAGTTACATGGACGACGCCCTCTTCAGTCCGCTGGGCATGCGCCGCACGACCTTCGATCACGATCGGGCGATCGCCCTCGGACTGGCGGAGAATTACCGCCCGGACGGCAGCACCGAGCCGCTGCGCTGGTATACCGCGCTGGCCGCGACTTCGCTTTTCACCACGGCGGAGGATCTCGCACGGTTCCTGCAGGCGCAATCTCCGCAAGGACGGCAGGACGTGCTGTCAAAGGCCTCGCTCGACCTGATCGCCACCCCGCACGCTGCCCAGCTGGGCGCGGACCTCTGGGGCCTTGGGGCCATGCTCTATGCCCCGACCGATGCGGGCGGCTTTGTCATCGGCCATGACGGACAGAACGGCCCCGCGATCAACACCGCCGCGCGGATCGACCCGGCGAGCGGCGACGGGATCGTGGTGCTTTCCACCGGGAACGACCGGCTTGCAACGGAAATTGCAGGCGAATGGGTGTTCTGGAAGACGGGCAAGGTCGACAATCTCGATTTTGCCGCTGCGATACCCGCCGCTCTCATATGGCTGGCCTGCGGTATTGCCATCATCATGCTCGCCGGAATGCTAGCAATTCTCCGGATGCGCCGTCGCCGGATCGGCGGGGCGGCTCCGGATTTCTAGCAGGCCCGGCACCGCCGATGCCTCCCGCTCGCGATAAACGCGCGGAGTGTGGCCCGACCACCGCTTGAATGCGCGCGTGAACGAGCTCTGTTCGGCAAATCCGGTCAGGAACGCGATCTCGACCAGCGACTGGCGACCCTGTGCGACCAGCCGCAGCGCCACCTCTCGACGCGCCTCCTCAACCAGCGACTGGTAGCTGAGCCCCAGTTCTGACAAGCGGCGCTGGAGCGTTCGGCTGCCGATCCCGAGATGCCGCGCCACATCTTCCAGCCGCGGGACACCCTCGCTCAGCGATTTGGCGACATGGATCACGACCTCGCGGTCGATCCGTTCTTCCTCGCAAGCGCCAAGGCTATCCTCCAGGTGCTGGCGCAGGAAATCCCAGATATGTCGGTCGCCCACGCGGTTGGGCCGGTCGAGATCGCAGCGCCGGATCACGATCGCATCTACCTCGGCACCATGCGTTACCGGGCAGCGGAAATGTGCCTCGACCGGCCCGATCGAGCCGCCCCGCTGGTGCATGAACTGTACCCGGACTGGCGCGAATTCTTCTCCATTGGCATCGCGCCACAGCGATACGAACGTGCCGAGTGCCGCCTCGTTGGATAGCCGCGCACCATCGTTCGCAGCGGTACGCTTATTGGTCCACCAGGCTTCCTGCTCCAACTCCTCGAAGTCGAACAGCGAATAGGGATTGAACAGCCTGGCATAGCGTTCAAGCCGCTCGATCGACCTGCGCAGGTCGGGCGCGGAGCGCATCGTGAGGCCGAGCGTTCCGAAATCATCACAGCGCATCGCGGCTGCGGTGCGCATATGGAAGGCAATGTCGGGACGCTCGCATTCGGCCAGCGCAGCGAACAGGGCATGGTGCTGATCGACAAGCACGCGGCTGGCCGGATCTGCCAGAATTTCGCGCGAAAGGCCCGTCCGCGCGAGTACGCGGTCTGCAATTTGCGGATCGGCCTGCGCTAAAGCCTTGGCCGAAAAAAGTGACGAAACTTGCACCTTTGCCCCTGAACCCGGCTGCCCGCTGGCCAGTATAACATGATCGACTGAATTTGGCACCTGAGGTCAAGCAAAGGGCGTGCGCGGACAAGATCGGCGCGCGGGCAGCGCATAGAAAAGTCCTTGCCGCCCCAGCGGCGTGACCGACCCAATGCCGGGAACAACAGACAAGGAAGGATCACCAAGCCTTCCCGACCGGGCCTGCTGCCCAATCGGGTCGGCTGTTCAATGCGCGAGAAACCGGGTTCTTTCGCCTTGCTCATCCGGTTCATCATTCCGCGATTTGCAACAATGACTTGCGACAAAGCCTTGTTCTTCTTTCTGGCGGCAGGTCGCATCTTTGTCTCCGATACCCAAACCGTAAGCGAAAGGATTTGCCATGTCCCTCATCCCGACCCCCGCCGCCAAGGCCGATGCGCCCGAAGCTTCGCGCCCTCTGCTTGACGGTGTCGAGAAGATGCTCGGCAGCGTGCCGAACATGTTCCGCATCATCAGCAACAGCCCGCAGGCGCTTGAAGGCTATCTCGGTCTCAACGGCGCCCTCGCGAGGGGCAGGCTGCCCGCAGCGACCCGCGAGCGCATCGCCCTGGCTGTCGCGCAGCGCAACGATTGCAGCTACTGCCTCGCGGCACACACCTATCTCGGCACCCATCTCGCAAAGCTCGAAGCGGCCGAGATCACTGCCAATCGCAACGGTCGCTCGACCGACCCCAAGGCCGACGCCGCAGTGCGTTTCGCCGCGCAGATCGTCGAACTGCGCGGCGCCGTCGGCCCCGATGGCGTGGAGGCGGTGCGCGATGCCGGC
>CAXRCQ010000093.1:0-6695 GCA_964228845.1 Blastomonas sp. | reverse complement strand
GACTTCTCGCTCGCGCTCGGCCTCGTCATCATCACGCTGCTGCCGCTGGGCTGGCGCGCCTCGGTGATCGTGATGATCTCGATCCCGCTGTCGCGTGCCTCGGGGCTGCTGGCGATCAGCGGGATGGGCTTCAACGTGAGCCAGCTTGCGGTCGCGGGCTTCATCGTCGCCCTGGGTCTGCTGGTCGATGACTCGATCGTGGTCACCGAGAATATCGCGCGGCACCTGCGCATGGGCAAGCGCCGCTCGATAGCCGCGATCGATGCCACGCGCGAGATCACCCCGGCGGTGCTCGGCTCGACCGGGGTGCTGATCTTCGCCTTCACCCCGCTGCTGTTCCTGCCCGAAGGCGCGGGCAAGTTCACCCAGTCGTTCATCTACACGATCATCTTCACCGTCTTCGCCTCGCTGGTGATCTCGCTGACGATCATTCCGTTTCTCGCCAGCCGCATTCTCTCGCGCGACGAGGATCCGGAGGGCAATGCCATCCTCAAATGGCTGACCCACCAGATCGAGCGATTGTATCGCCCGATCCTGCACAATGCGCTCGACAAGCCCAAACGTACCTTCTGGGCGTCGATGGCGCTGACCCTTTCGGCCTTCGCGCTGATCCCGCTGCTGGGTTTCAGCCTGTTCCCCTATGCCGATACCAGCTATTTCCGTGTCACCATCGATGCCGAACAGGGCAGCAGCGTCGCCACCACCGATGCGCTGGTGCGCAAGGTGGAGGCAGTGCTGGCGCAGGAACCCGACATCAAGGTGCGCGCGGCCAATACCGGCAGCTCCAATCCGCAGGTCTTCTACAATGTCTTCGCGCTCGATCAGCGGCCCAATTTCGGCGAGGTTTTCGCGGTGATGGACGCCTGGCATCCCGATCGCAGCCCGCAGATGATTGCACGCATCCGAGACCGGCTGGAGCAAATTCCCGGCGCGCGCTTCAATGTCGAACTGTTCCAGAACGGCGCGCCGATCGCCTCGCCCGTCGCGCTGCGCATCACCGGCGAAAATCTCGATACGCTGCGCGACATCGCTGCAAAGGTGGAAACGATCCTGCGCTCCACCCCTGGCGCGCGCGACGTGATCAATCCTGTCGCGACCGACGGCATCGACCTCGATATCGGGATCGACGATGCCAAGGCGGCGTTGCTCAACATCGCGCCGGGCGAACCCCGCCGCGCGATCCGCCTGGCATTGTCGGGCGAGAATGCGGGCACCTTCCGCGATCCCGAGGGTGACAGCTACCGTGTCACCGTGCGCCTGCCGCTGGGTGATACCCAGCCCATCTCGGCGCTCGACAAGGTCTATGTCGCCACCCGTACCGGCGAGGCAGTACCGCTGTCCCAGATCAGCACCCCCCGGCTGGAAAGCGTGCCGCCGCAGATCCAGCGCTATCAACTCGAACGGTCGGTCACCGTCACCGCCAATGCCCAGCCCGGCGCGCTGCCTTCGCGGATCAGCCAGCAGGCGATGGACGCGGTGGGCAGGCTGAAATTGCCGCCGGGCTATCGCGTCTCGGCAGGCGGCGAGGCCGAGGCGATCGCGACCGTGTTCGGCGGGCTGGGGCCGATCATCCTCATTGCCCTGTTCGGCATCTTCGCGGTGCTGGTCGCCGAGTTCGGCCGCTTCCGCGAGACCATCGTGGTGGCGGGGGTGATTCCCCTGGGCACGTTCGGCGGCTTTGTCGCGCTGTTCGTCACCGGTTCGTCGCTCAGCTACATGGCGATCATCGGCTTTGTTGCGCTGATCGGCATCGAGATCAAGAATTCGATCCTGCTGGTCGATTTCACCACCCAGCTGCGCCGCGAGGGCATGGGGCTGCGCGCCGCGATCGAGCGCGCGGGCGAGGTGCGCTTCCTGCCGGTCCTGCTCACCTCGGTCACCGCGATCGGCGGACTGCTGCCGCTCGCGCTGTTCGGCGGATCGCTCTACGCACCGCTCGCCAGCGTCATCATCGGCGGGCTGATCTCGTCCACCCTGCTCTCGCGCATCGTCACCCCGGTCATGTACCTGCTTATCGCGCGCGGCGGGGAGAAGGACGACGACGCCAAGGCGCCGCCGGTGCTGCCGGTCGAAGGCTGAGGTGGTTGTTTTGGGGCTCGGCGGGTTTATCTTCTGAAACGAGTTGGGACACCCATCCCCCCTCCCGCGAGCGGGAGGGGATAGAAGCAAGGAAATTCAGCATGACCGAACAAACCGCCATCATTGCGGGAGGATGTTTCTGGTGCACCGAGGCCGTGTTCAACGACGTGATCGGCGTGAGCAAGGTCGAAAGCGGCTATATCGGCGGCACGACCGAGAACCCGACCTACAAGCAGGTCTGCTCGGGCAATACCGGCCATGCCGAGGCGATCCGCGTGACCTTCGACGACGCTCAGCTGAGCTATGCCGATCTGCTCGACATCTTCTTCGCGACGCACGACCCCACGCAGCTCAACCGCCAGGGCAATGATGTCGGGACGCAATATCGCTCGGCCATCTTCCCGCTCGATGCGGTGCAGCAGGTCGAGGCAGAGGCCGCGATGAGCCGCAATCAGGCGAACTGGCCGTCGACCATCGTCACCACGATCGAGGAGCCGACCACCTGGTATCCGGCCGAGGATTATCACCAGGAATACTGGCAGGGCGAAGGCCAGCGCAATCCCTATTGCCTGGCGGTGATCCCGCCCAAGCTGCAGAAATTGCGCAAGAGCTTTGCCGCGCGGGTCAAGGCCTGACGTCACGGTAACATTCCGGGCCGCTTGACAGCCGGGCGGTGCGCTGCAAGGTCTGCGCCCGGCTATCGGGACGGAAAAGTAAGGACATGAAGTGAAGCCCATCCGCAAAGCAGTGTTTCCGGTGGCCGGTCTCGGCACCCGCTTCCTTCCCGCCACCAAGGCGATCCCCAAGGAGATGCTCCCGGTCGTCGATCGCCCGCTGATCCAGTACGCGGTCGACGAGGCGCGCGAGGCCGGGATCGAGCAGATGATCTTCGTCACCGGACGCGGCAAGAGCGCGATCGAGGATCATTTCGACATCGCGTTCGAGCTGGAAAAGACCATGGCCGAGCGCGGCAAGTCGCTCGAAGTGCTCGAACCGACCCGGCTTGGCCCCGGCAACTGTGCCTATGTGCGGCAGCAGGAACCGCTGGGCCTGGGCCATGCCATCTGGTGCGCGCGCGACATCGTCGGCGACGAGCCGTTCGCGATCTTCCTGCCCGACGAGTTCATGGTCGGTTCGCCGGGCTGCATGAAGCAGATGGTCGACGCCTACGACCGGCTGGGCGGCAATCTGATCAGCGTACTCGAGGTGCCGCACGAGTCCGTGTCGAGCTATGGCGTCATCGCCCCCGGCAAGAGCGAGGGCAACGTGACCGAGGTCACCGGCCTGGTCGAAAAGCCCAAGGTCGAGGATGCGCCCTCCAACCTCATCATCTCGGGCCGCTATATCCTGCAGCCCGAAGTGATGCGCACGCTCGAGAATCAGGAAAAGGGCGCGGGCGGTGAGATTCAGCTGACCGATGCGATGGCGCGGATGATTGGCACCCAGCCGTTCCATGCCGTGACGTTCGATGGCAGGCGTTATGATTGCGGCTCCAAGGCCGGATACGTCCAGGCCACGCTGGCCATCGCCCTGGAGCGCGAGGACATGGCCGATGAAATCCGCGCCTTTGCCGTCGACCTGTTGAAATAACGGTTCAGCATCGGCTCAGCCGGGCTATAGCAATGTCCAGCGCGCCCGGATGTGGCGCGCTGGAGGGTCGCAGACATGAAATTTCCGCTCGGGCTTGCATTGATGGCCCCGCTGGCGCTGACCGGCTGCATTGCAAGTGCGGTGGGGACGGTGGTGACCGCGCCCGTCAAGATCGTCTCCAAGGGCGTCGATCTTGCCACCACCAGCCAGTCCGAAGCCGACGAGAATCGGGGCCGCGCCATGCGCAAGGCGGAGGAGCGGCTGGGCAAGCTGCAACGCCAACGCGACAAGGCGCTGCGCAAGTGCGACAATGGCGACGACAATGCCTGCGAGGAGGCGCGCGACATCCAGGAACAGATCGACGAGCTTCGCGATCGCGTGATGTAACGCGCGGCGCCCGCCATCGCGGGACTGGTCACGAATCGATCCTGGGGTTAAGGGCACGTCAGGGCGGGCCGCATCGCATGCCGGGCCCGCATACACGAAAGGCCTCGATATTCCATGGACGGACAGCAGCTTTTTTTCCTGATCGCCGCGCTGGTGATCGCGGTGATGATCCTCATCTGGGCGCTGGTCGGCCGCAGCGGCGGTGCCGGTGCTGGCCATGACGCCCATGGTCATGATGCGCATGCACACGAAGACCACGGCCACGCTGCCGTCGAAGCCCCGCCTGCGATCATTCCGACGATTGGCGGCGCGCCCGATCCGACCGTCGCAGCGCTCTCCACTGCCGATGTCGATGCCCAGATTGCCGCCCAGGCGGCCGAAGCGCAAGCCAGCGGCAAGCCGCGCATCGCCGCCGCCGTGGGCGAGCCGGACGACCTGCGCAAGATCAAGGGAATCGGCCCCAAGCTCAATACGCTGCTCGGCGAGCTCGGCGTCGCCCGCTACGACCAGATCGCAGCCTGGACCGCCGCCGATGTCGCCGAGATCGACCCCTATCTCGGCACCTTCAAGGGCCGTATCGAGCGCGATGGCTGGATCGAACAGGCCGGATTTCTGGCGCGCGGCGACATTGCCGGGTTCGAGGCGAAGTTCGGGAAGCTGTGAGTTTCACTCGTCACCCTGAACTTGTTTCAGGGCCCATTTCTCCTCCTGGCGCTTCGGCCTGGGAGGCACGATGGATCCTGAAACAAGGTTGGAATGACGGTATTGTTGGCGGGTTCTCGGTCGCGCCTTGATCCCAACAACAAAAGGCCGGGTCATCGCGATGATGACCCGGCCTTTTCTGTTTCAGCGATCGGTCAGGATCAGGCCAGCGCGGCCTTCAGCTTTTCGGCCAGGTCGGTCTTCTCCCAGGGGAAGAAATCGCCTTCGGGCTTGCGGCCGAAGTGACCATAAGCCGCCGACTTCTGGTAGATCGGCTTGTTGAGGCCCAGATGCTCGCGGATGCCGCGCGGCGTCAGGCGGACGAGCTGGGGCAGCAGCGCCTCGATCTTGTCGTCGGCGACCGTGCCGGTGCCGTGCGTGTCGACATAGAGCGACAGCGGCTCGGCAATGCCGATGGCATAGGACAGCTGGATGGTGCAGCGACGCGCCAGGCCCGCAGCGACGATGTTCTTTGCCATGTAGCGGCTGATATAGGCTGCCGAACGGTCGACCTTGGTCGGGTCCTTGCCCGAGAACGCGCCGCCGCCGTGCGGCGAGGCACCGCCATAGGTGTCGACGATGATCTTGCGACCGGTGACGCCGGCATCGCCATCGGGACCGCCGATCTCGAAACGGCCCGTGGGGTTCACATAGATCTTGGTCTCGTCGGTGATGAAGCCCTCAGGCAGCACGTCGTGCATCACGCCGACGACATAGTCGTACAGCTTCTGATACTTGTCGGCATCGCCCTCGCCTTCGTGCCAGTAATAATCGGGCGCGTGCTGGGTCGAGACGACCAGCGCGGTGGCGCGCACCGGCTTCTCGTCCTCATAGGCGAGCGTCACCTGGCTCTTGGCGTCGGGCTCGAGGAAGTCGACGACCTTGTTATGACGGTCGGCGGCCATGCGCTCGAGGATCTTGTGCGAATAGTCGAGCGTCGCAGGCATCAGGTCATCGGTCTCGTCCGAGGCATAGCCGAACATGATGCCCTGGTCGCCAGCGCCCTCGTCCTTGTTGTCCTTGGCATCGACGCCCTGCGCGATTTCCGCCGACTGGCCGTGCAGATGGTTTTCGAAGCTGAAGGTCTCCCAGTGGAAGCCGTCCTGCTCGTAACCGATGCGCTTCACGGTCGCGCGGACGGTCTTCTCGATTTCCTCGAGCGCGCCGGGAGCCCATTCGCCGTTCTCGTAAACACCCTTGCAGCGGATTTCACCGGCGAGCACGACGCGCTGGGTGGTGGTCAGCGTTTCGCAGGCGACGCGCGCATAGGGGTCCTTGGAGAGGAACAGGTCGACGATCGAATCGGAAATCTGGTCCGCAACCTTGTCGGGATGGCCTTCGCTGACCGATTCGGAAGTAAAGAGGAAGCTCTTGCGCATGGGTCGCCTTCTTGCTGAGGCCCACGGAGAACCGCCCCGCAGGCACATATAAAGAATTCCTTATATGAGGCCCCTTAACGGTGGAATGCGCGCAGTGCAACCGCGAACAGCATCAGCAGCCCCGCCAGCGCGAGCGGCAGCAGGTTGCCCAGGCGCGCAAAGGGCGTTGCGGCGTGCGGCCTGGGCAACAGCGCATCGATATGTCCGGCCTGGTGATGCGGAATCGATTCCAGCAGCCGCCCATCGGCATCGACCACCGCCGAAATGCCGGTGGGGGTGGAGCGGATCACCGGCACGCCTTCTTCCAGCGCGCGCAGCCGCGCCTGCGCCAGATGCTGCGGCGGTCCCCAGGGTCCGAACCAGGCATCATTGCTGGGGTTGAACAGGAAATCGGGCCGATTGTCGCGATCGACCACCTCGCCCGAGAACACGATCTCGTAGCAGATCTGCAGCCCCATCCGCCCGAATTCCCCGAGATCGAGCGTCTGTGCGCCCGGCCCGGGTGTGAAGCCGAGCGTGCCCGGAACGAGCCTCGACAGCCCGATCTGGCCCAGCACC